>JAYVYV010000360.1:0-8171 GCA_043783985.1 Acidobacteriota bacterium
TCGATAGTGTCGTCTTTATGGAGGTCCTCCGATGAAGCGCATGGTGCTTGTCGTCGGTGTGGTTTTGACGGCGGTCTCCCTGGGTGCTCAGGGGCAAACCGCCCTGGCCGACAAGTGGACAGCGCCTCGGACACCGGACGGCCATCCGGACCTGCAGGGCATCTGGACCACGCAAACGTTCACGCCGCTGGAACGGCCCCAACGCTACGCCGGCAGAGAGTTTCTGACGGAAGAGGAAGCGACTGAGCTGACGAAGCTGCTGACCCAGGACGACGTCAATCCCTTGGCCGGTGGCATCTTCGCCGCCAGCGACGAGGAACGACGCAATCGCATCCTTCAGACCGATCCGACGCACTACAACAATTCCGTCTGGCTGACCACGCGTCAGCCGAAAACGCTGTCCAGCCGGAGAACGTCGCTCGTCGTCGATCCGACAGATGGCAAGATCCCTCCGCTGACGCCGGAAGCGCGGCAGCGTGCGGATGCCCGCAGAGCGGCGAGCGGCTTCGACAGCTACGAGAACCGGCCGCTGCAGGAGCGATGCATCGTGTGGACGCACGAGGGCCCACCCATGCTGCCGCCGCCCTATAACGACGTGTTGCAGATCTTCCAGATGCCGGGCTACGTCGTGGTGTTCCGGGAGCTGGCTAGCGCGCCGCGCATCATCTCCATCGACGGTCGGCCGCATGTTTCAGAACAAATCCGCAAGTGGGCCGGAGACTCGCGCGGGCGATGGGAAGGTGACACCCTGGTCGTCGACACCACGAATTTCAACGACAAGACCGCCTTCCAAGGATCCAGCGCCGCCTTGCATGTCGTCGAACGATTCAGGCGAGTGAGCGCCGACAAGATCCTCTATCAGTTTACTGTCGACGATCCGACCACATGGACCAGGCCCTGGAGCGCGGAGATTCCGATGATGCAGACCGAGGGTCCCCTTTACGAGTACGCCTGCCACGAGGGGAACTACGGCTTGGAGAACACGCTCAGGGGCGCTCGCGTCGTCGACAAAAAGGCCGCCGAAGAAGCCGCACGGGTTCCCCGGAAGTAGCACCGTCTCGGCCGTGGGGTGTCGGACATTTGGGCCTCTTCCGACGAAGCCGCACGTGGCGCGATTATTTTGGCCGACGCGGAACCGGAGGCGGTGCTGGTGGCCGTCGATGTTCTCAAAACGCACAAGCGATGATGCGGACGTGCGCATCGGGAGCGCCTGATGGGGCGCGCATTTTATCGTGCTCACGGCCGTCCATCCGCCGCGGCCTTGCTCTACAATAACCCGCCTGATGCCAGGGTCCGTCCGAACACCCTTCGCGTCGGCAGGCGCCGCCGCGATATCCCGTCTTCACGTTTCACGAAATGGTGACCGACGCGCCCGATTGGCCACCGGCAAGTCAGGAGTGCTCATGCCCGGTATAACGACGACTGTCAACGGCATCCGTCGCGACATCTCGGCGCCAGCCGACACGCCGCTCCTCTATGTGCTCAGAAACGAACTGGAGTTGAGTGGGCCGCAATTCGGCTGCGGACTGTCACAATGCGGCGCCTGCTCCGTGCTGGTGGACGGCAAGGAGGCGCGGGCGTGCACGCTCGCGGTGAATCGCGTCGCCGGCAAGGAAGTGACGACCCTCGAGGGGCTCCCCGCGCGCTGGGCAGAAAAGAAGGGCCTCCCCGCGGCAGACGCCGACAAGATTCTCCACCCGGTGCAGCAGGCGTGGATCGATGAGCAGGTCCCCCAATGCGGATTCTGCCAGAACGGCATGATGATCAAGGCGACGGAACTCCTCGAAAGCACGCCGGAGCCGTCGCTCGCGGAGATCAAGAACGCGTTCATGAGCGGCGCATCGCCGCATCTGTGCCGCTGTGGCAGCTACGTCGCCATTCTCGATGCCGTGCGGCGCGCCTCCACCCTCATGGCGAAAGGGAAGTAAGCCATGGACAACATCAGCACAGGCGGCATCAACGTCCACGGCGCACGGCTGTCCCGCCGACAGTTTGTGGTGACGGGCGGCGCACTCTTCGTCGGCGTCGGCCTGCTTGGCAGAAACGTGCTCGAGTCGGTGGCGGAGGCTGCCGAGACGACCACCAAGAGCCACTCGCTCGACGCGGCGTTGTCGAGCTCGTGGTTCGAGATTCATGCCGACAACACCATCGTGATGCGGACGGGCAAGGTTGATTTCGGCCAGAGCACCGCGCACACGGCGTACAAGCAGATCCTCGCCGAGGAACTCTCCGTGCCGTTCGACGCGATCACCGCGGTGGTGATGGGCGACACCGACCGCACGCCGGACGGCGGCTTTTCGGCCGGCTTCCTCGAATATGGCGGACAGAACATCCGCAAAGCCGCGGCGTACAGCTACCAGGCGCTGCTCGATCTCGCCGCGACGACGCTGGGCGTGGACAAGACCCAGCTCTCGGTCAAGGATGGCATCGTCTCGGGCGGCGGCAAGAAGATGTCCTACGGCGAGCTCGTGCGCGGGCAGCAGCTCAAGCTGACGATTCCGGTGGCGGGCGACCTCACCAACATGTTCGGGTTGACGGTCACCGGCAACCCGCCGATGAAACCCACCAGCGAGTACACGATCATCGGCAAGTCATTCGCCAACACCGTGACCCCCTCGAAGGTGCGCGCCAAGGAAACCTGGGTCACCGATGTGCGGCTGCCCGGTATGCTGCACGGGCGGGTCGTCCACCCGAAGACCCTGGGATCGACCTTGCTGGAAGTGGCGGCGTTGAACAAGACGCGCTACCCGAACACGCAGGTCGTCGTCAAAGGAAACCTGGTCGGTGTCGTCGCGCCGACCGAGTGGGAAGCGATTGGCGCGGCGCAGCAGATCGCCGCCGACACGAAATGGAGCGAGTGGAAGGGGCTGCCCGGTCACACCCAGCTCCATTCGTGGATGCGCGATCACGCCGACTGGAAGACGACGCCGGTCGCCAAGAGCGAGAAGAGCTGCGGCGATGTCGGCCCCGCGCTCGCTGCGGCGGCGAAGACGCTCTCCGCCAGCTACGAGTTGCCGTTCATGAAGCACGCGCCGATGGGACCGACGATCGCCGTGGGCGATGCGCGTCCCGATGGCACGGTCTACGTGCACACGCACAACCAGAATCCGCAGGCGTTGCGGGGACAGATCGCGATGATGCTCGGCACCTCGGTGAACAACGTGGTGATCCGCATCTACGCCGGCCCCGGCCACTACGGGCGTTCGAACGGCGGCAATGCCGGGGCCGAGGACGAAGCCGTCATTCTCTCGAAGGCGGTCGGCAAACCGGTGCGCGTGCAGTGGATGCGGCCGGAAGATCTGCAGTGGTCGACGCAGTCGCCGCCCGGGCTCTCGGACGTCACGATCGCCTGGGATGCGAGCGGAACGATCACGGCCTATCAGGCCGCTCACTACATGCCCGCCATGCAGGACGACCGGCTGTTGGGCGCGATTCTGGCCGGCATGCCCACACCGCCGGCGCCGGACGTCAAGGCAGCGGAAGGCTCCATCTCGACGACGGTCAATGCGATCCAGGATCCCTGGATCTATGAGGGCGTACCGAACGTCGCCGAGTCGGGTTACGGCACGTTCCAGATCGGGCAGAAGGCCTCGCCGCTGGGGATCGGCCTGCGCGATCACAGCATGCGGACTCCCGGCCAGCTGCAGCAGAACTTTCCCCGCGAGCTGGCGATGACCGAAGCGGCGGCGCAGGCGGGCGTCGATCCGATCGAGTTCCGGTTGCGGCAGACGACCGATGCGAGGCTCATCGGTGCGTTGAAGGCTGTGCGGGACGCGTCGGGATGGCACTCGAGGCCGTCGCCGAACCCGAAGGCCGTCGCCACCGGCACCACCGCGGTCACGGGCCAGGGCGTCTCCGCGATGCTGCGTTCGGGTACCTACTGGGCGTGCGTCTGCCAGGTGTCGGTGGTGCCGAGCACGGGGAAGGTGACGGTCGATAAATATACCGTCGCGGTCGACCCCGGCATCGTCGTCAATCCGCTGCAGCTCAAACGGACGATCGAAGGCGGCGCGCTGATGGGCATCAGTCACGCGCTCTACGAAGAAATGACCTTCGACGAGAGCGGCGTCACGAGCCGCGACTGGCGCACCTATCCCATTCTGACGATGGCCGACGTGCCAGAGGTGAAGGTGGTGATTCTCAGCCGGCCCGAGGTCGGCGCCTATGGCGGCGGGTCTGAAGCGGCGAACGCGCTCGCGATCTCGGCGATTGCCGGGGCGTTTCACGACGCCACCGGCAAGATCGCGCGGCGCCTGCCACTGAAGCCGGCGTACGTGCAGTCGCTACTGAAAGCATAGACGCCCCGCGCCGCCGCGAAGCGGAAGATCGGGTCGTCGCGATGGTGTCGCCGCAACCGGCGGAGCGGACGCTGATGTTCCAAGTACCTCTAACGCAGGAAGAGGAGCGGACATGAATACGTCGAATCCGGTTTTCCAGGTACGCCGCTTCAACCACGAACTGCGCCCAGCGGCGCGCCGGATTGCCCGTTTTTCGCGCAGCGCCGCTCTCCTGCGGCCCGTCATCGCCGGCTTTATCTTGTTCCTCCCGGGTTTCGCCAACGCGCAGGGCACCAGCGCCATTGCCGGGGTGGTGCGCGATAGTTCCGGTGGCGTGCTTCCCGGCGTCACCGTTGAGGCGACAAGCTCTGCGCTGATCGAGAAAACGCGGTCCGTCGTCAGCGACGAGAGCGGACGATACAACATCATCAATCTTCCTGGCGGCACCTACAGCGTCACCTTCAGCCTGACCGGCTTCAGTACGATCAAGCGCGACGGACTCGAGCTGACCGCAAACTTTACCGCGAATGTACCGGTCGAGATGAAGGTTGGCGGACTCGAGGAAACACTGACGGTGTCGGGTCAGGCATCGCTCGTGGACGTTCAGACCACCTCCACACAAAAGGTCGTGTCGGCCGAAACGCTGTTCTCCCTGCCGATCACGAAGGATCTGATACGTCGCGGAGGACTGGACCTCGATATCTACAACTTCTTCAACGCGAGCCCGATCCTGTCCGAAAACGTCAGCTACGGTCCGAATTGGCTCAGGCCGACCCAGATCCTGGCGCCGCGCCTCTTCAAGTTCGGTGCGAAGA
Organism: Acidobacteriota bacterium; assembly: GCA_043783985.1. Taxonomy (GTDB): domain Bacteria; phylum Acidobacteriota; class Vicinamibacteria; order Vicinamibacterales; family CAVVIG01; genus CAVQFC01. The sequence goes on from JAYVYV010000360.1 coordinate 5,093, forward strand.
TGACTTTTTAAATCGCGACAGCTGAACATGCGCCGAGTCGACGACTGATCACGACAAAGTGGCGCGGGCGCCTTGGCGGCGCCACGCGCCACGTGGGAGAGGTTTCATGAGAGTCGCAAGAGGCGTGGCGGTACTGGCGGCGCTGGTGATCGTGTCGTTGCTGCGGCTCGAGTCAGCCGGGAGCAGCGCGCAGCAAGCGGGAAAGACCATCGTGACGGAAGCGGACTTCCATCGGGCGATGAAGGAGTTGTCCAATTGGAATCGGTGGGGAGCCGACGATGTGTTGGGCGCCGCGAACCTCATTACCCCGGCGAAACGGAAGCAGGCGGCGTCACTGGTCAAAGAGGGGCTGACCGTCTCCATGGAGCACCCAATCTTCCAGGAAGACGTCATCGACGGCAACGGTCATCTGGAACGGACCGTCACCGTGAGGCCGACCGGGGCGTCAGACAAGTATGCCTTCACCGCGTCTTACCACGGATCAATCGTCAGCCATCTGGACGCGATCAATTGTCACATGCTCGAAGACGGCATCGGCTACAACGGCCGATCGTGGGAGGACGTGAAAGCCGCGGACGGCTGCCCCAAAGGCGACATCATGGCGCTCAAGGATGGGGTCGTCACCCGCGCTGTCTTGTTCGATGCGACGCAGTTGCCAGGGAAAGCGCCGAAGGGATGGCTCGAGCCAGGAACGGCTGTGCACCGGACCGATCTCGAGGCCCTCGAGAAGATCGAGCACGTCAAGGTGTCGGATGGCGATGTCATCCTGTTGTACACGGGCCGCTGGAAGCGTCGCGCTGCGGTCGGTCCCTGGAAAACATCAGAGGGCGTCGCCGGGTACCACGCCGATGTGGCGTATTTCCTGAAGGAACGCGGCGTCTCGTTCATAGGCGCGGACGAATGGAACGACGTCTCACCCACGACATTTCCCCCGGCGGTCGGGCTGCCGATTCATAAGCTGGCGCTGGTCGCCATGGGCATCGACATCTTCGACAACCTGGATCTCGAGCGGGCCGTCGAGACCGCGAGGCGGCTCGGTCGCTACGAGTTCATGTTTTCGGCCGCCCCGCTTCAGATCGAAAAGGGAACGGGATCGCCCATTAACGCGATTGCGATCTTCTGAAGATGAGACGGGCCGGAGCCGTGAAGCCCCGGCTCCGGCAGTCGTGAACAACGGCAGGGTGATCGTGACCACGATGTTCAGCATGCCAGGGACGTATGTGTGCCTTCTTTGTGATCGAAACGAAGGTGAACGGGATGCTGAACAGGAAGTGGGCGGTCGGCGCGAGTCTGGCCGTGGTCGTCGCGGCCGGATTCGCCGTCGCCATATTTGGACGGACGGCGAGCGCCCAGGCCAACCGGCCGCTGGTGCCGCTGTTCGAGCCGGATCCCCTGTGGTCTGAAGCGTTACCCAACAAATGGGTCACCGGGGCGGTCGGCGGCGTCGCCGTCGATACCCACGACAACGTGTGGGTGTTCCACCGCGAGGCGAGCATTCCCGACGGCGAAAGGGCGGCGTCGCTCGAGCCGCCGCAGGCGGAATGCTGCATTCCTGCTCCCGCCGTGCTGGCGTTCAGCCCCGCGGGGAAGCTGATCGAGGCGTGGGGCGGGCCGGGAGCGGGCTACGAATGGCCGCACACTCAACACGGCATCTATGTGGACGCGGCCGATCACGTCTGGCTCAGCGGAAGCGCGAAAGAGGACAACCAGTTGCTGAAGTTCACCAGCAAGGGCAAGTTCCTCCTGCAGGTCGGCCACTCAGGGAAGAACCAGGGGAGCAACGACACCGAGAATCTCGGCGGACCTGCCGGTCTGTTCGTGTACGAGAAGACGCACGAGCTCTTCGTTGCCGATGGCTACTTCAACCGCCGCGTGATCGTGTTCGACGCGAACACGGGCAAGTACAAGCGGCACTGGGGCGCGTACGGCAAGCGACCGGACGACGAGTTCAAGTTCCCGCCGCGTCCGCAGCTCGTCCAAGGACCGCCTCCGCCGCAGTTCAACACGCCGGTGCATGCCGTCGTGGTTTCGAACGACGAGATCGTGTACGTTGCCGATCGCTCGAACAACCGGCTCCAGACGTTCAAGCTCGATGGGACGTTCATCAAGGAGCTGCCGGTCGCGAAAAACACGCTGCAGAGCGAAGGGACAGTCCACCACTTCGCCCTGTCGCCCGACAAGGAGCAGAAGTTCCTGTACGTGATGGACGGATCCAACAAGGTCATCCACGTCCTGAACCGTCAGACGATGGAGATCGTCGCGAACATCGGCGGACACGCTGGGCACAACGCGAGGGAGTTCTTCCACGCCCACAGCTTCGCCGCCGATTCCAAGGGGAACCTCTTCATCGGCGAGGTGAACAACGGGCAACGGTATTACAAGTACGCGTACAAGGGCATGGGACCAGCCTCGCCAACCCGGTAGCGCTGCCGGCCGATTCGATGACCGCGTGGTGATGGGAAGCGGCGGAGGAGCTGGACGCTGACCGCGCTGATCGGCGCCGAGTTACTTGAGCTCGATCCAGATCGCCCGCGGCGCGCCCGAAACCCATTCTTCTTCGTGGGGGATCGCGATCGGATTCGTCCCCGCCAGGATGAACCCGATATAACGATCTGCCGGGTTGCCGGGCGGTTTGCCTACATCGCGTGTCCTGAACTGACCTGCCGACAGGAACACCGCGGCGGCGGGCGTGTAGTGCAGATGGTTCGTCACCGGTCGGTTGGGCAGCCACGTCTGATCCCAGACGCGGATGCGCGGCGTCTCGAGTAGCTTCACCGCGTCGAGCCGCGGAAACTGACCGGGGACGCCCGGCGTCACCGACCACCGCGGTATCTGGACGTCTTTCAACTGCGCGACGATTTCGCGGCTCGGGACGTCGCTCAGGCCCTCGTCCTGCAGGATCGTCCCCTTGGACTCGAATCGAACGGCGCCCAGACGTTCCTGTTCGATCCGCGACGATCCATCTGGTCTGGTGAACCTGACCGCGCCTTCGGTCAGCGTGATCGTCAGTTGATCCAGTGCCACCTCGTACATCGGTGACGGCTTCGCCTTGTCGTGCAGCACCTCCCAGAACGTCAGG
>JAYVYV010000361.1:0-8160 GCA_043783985.1 Acidobacteriota bacterium
GCAATCTGCGCGCCGTTGACGGCGGGACGCTCGGGCGGCGCGGGTTGCCCCAGCACATCGTCGATGGCCTGTGCCCATCGGCCGGCGAACAGATCTTGCTGCGAAATGTACCGGCAACGCAACAGGCTCGGCATCTGCGCGACGAACAGGTCGTATTCGATGAAGCGGCCGCGCGACGTGTAAAGCAGCGCGGTGCCGTTGACCAGACACTCGGACACGATCCCGTACCCCGGCTTGCTGACGACGACGTCTGCCGCGGCGACGAGATCCTGATAGAGGAGGCCGGCCGGCGGCTCGTTCATCGGCTCGATCAGCGTGAAGCGTTCCGAGTCGCGCAAGCGCTCCAGCGGGAGAGCGGCGCCATAGCCGCCGAACGATGCCAGCACGACCGGCCGGTCGTCTGAAATCCCCATCCGCCGGCGCGTATCCGCGGGATCGCGCGTGGATCGCCTCGCGATGAACGGAATGTCGCGTGTGACCGAGGCCATCGGCTGGAACCCGCCATGGAGCGGCAGGCGCAGCGCCCGTGTCGTCGCGGCATAGGCGCGGCGGATCGCGGGGAGGACGTCCGGCGCGGTCCGTTCGAACGCGGGATAGCTCCCGTAGATCCAGTCCCAGGTGAAATTGGCGATGGCCATCGAGGGGACGCCGGCCCGCGCTGCGGCGGCGCAGGCGAGCGGCGGGATGTCGCCGATCACGAGATCCGCCCGCACGCCGCGGATCACGTCGGCCTCGACCGCCGCGCGGCGATCGAAATCCGCGTAGAACCGCGCCGCCCGCCGCGCCGTCTCCTCTTCGTCGAGTGTCAGGCTGTCGATCTGCGCCATGCCGGTGTCCGTCTCCAACGGCTGAACGTCGACCGCCGCGCCGGCCAGCGGCGCAAAGAACCATCGCGGCACGGACGTGCGGACGATCACGCGCGCGTCGGGACGTCGCACGCCGAGCTCGCGGATCAGCTCGATGTCTCTGGATGCGTGACCGAATCCGTGGCCGGAGACGTAGAAGACGATAAGCATTGCGGATTGCGGACTGAGGATTGCGGATCCGCACTCCGCACTCCGCAAATCAGCGTGCCATTCTACGACGCTGGAGGCTCGGGCGGCAGGGCGACCTTGAGCGCCTCCTCGAGCGTCGCGACCGGGACGAAGCGCATCGTCTCCCGGACTTCGGGCGGCAGATCGGCCAGGTCCGAGGCGTTGAGGGCCGGGAGGATGAACGTCTTGATGCCGTGCCGGCGGGCCGCGAGCGACTTCTCACGGATGCCGCCGACCGGCAGCACGAGCCCGCTCAGCGTGATCTCGCCGGTCATCGCCACGTCTTCCTTGATCGTCTGGTTCTTCAGCGCCGAGACAATCGCCGTCGCCATTGTCACGCCGGCGGAGGGGCCGTCCTTGGGAATCGCGCCGGCCGGCACGTGGATGTGCAGATCGTGGGTGTTGAGGAAGTCGGCAGGGACGCCGAGCTCCTTCGTGATCGAGCGGATGTGGCTGACGGCCGCACGCGCCGATTCCTGCATGACGTTGCCGAGCTGACCGGTGAGCGTGATGTTGCCGTGGCCCGCGGGCAGCAGGCTCGCTTCGATGAACAGCACGTCGCCGCCGCTCTCGGTCCAGGCGACGCCGGTCGCGACGCCGGGCCGCGAGACGCGGAACGCCACCTCGTCGTGAATTTTCGGCGGGCCGAGGTACTCCGGCACGTTCGCGGCGGACACGCCGAATCGCGCCGCCGCCGCGCTCTCGGCGGTGTCGAGGCCGGCCACGCGGGCGGCGATCTTGCGTGCGACCGCGCCCACCTGTCGCTCCAGGTTGCGGACGCCGGCCTCGCGCGTATACTGCGCCACCATCCGCCGCACCGCATCGTCCTCGATGGTGACCTGATCCGGCGAGAGCCCGTGCTCGTCGAGCTGTCGCGGGATCAGGTACTGCCGTGCGATGTGGACCTTCTCCTCCTCGGTGTAGCCGGAGAGCGAGATGATCTCCATGCGGTCGAGCAGCGCCGGATGAATCGTGCCGAGCTGGTTGGCGGTGGCGATGAACAGCACCCGCGAGAGGTCGACGTTGATCTCGAGGTAGTGATCGCGGAACGAGTGGTTCTGCTGCGGGTCGAGCACCTCCAGGAGCGCGGCGGCCGGGTCCCCCTGGAAGCCGCCGGTCGTAATCTTGTCGATCTCGTCGAGCATGAACACCGGGTTCATCGCGCCCGCCTGCTTCAGCGCCTGGACGATGCGGCCGGGAATCGCGCCGATGTAGGTGCGGCGGTGTCCGCGGATTTCCGCCTCGTCGCGCACGCCGCCGAGCGAGATCCGCACGAACTTCCGGTTCATCGCGCGGGCGATCGACTGCCCGAGCGATGTCTTGCCCACGCCGGGCGGCCCGACGAAACAGAGGATCGGCCCCTTGATCTGCGTGGTGCCGCTCTGCCGCGACTTCAGCTTCTGCACCGCGAGGTACTCGACGATGCGTTCCTTGACCTTGTCGAGATCGTAATGATCCTGGTCGAGCACCTGGCGCGCCGCCACCGGATCCAGGCGATCGTCGGTCGTCGTCGACCACGGCACGTCGAGCAGCCAGTCGAAGTAGGTGCGGATCATCTGGTACTCGGGCGACGCCGACGGCATCCGCTCGAGCCGATCGATCTCCTTGGCGGCGACGGCCGCCACCGCGTCGGGCAGCTTCGCGGCGGCCAGGCGGGCACGCAGCTCCCCCAGCCCGGTCTTCTCGCCTTCTCCGAGCTCGTCCTGGATCGCCTTCAGCTGCTCGCGCAGGTAGTACTGCCGCTGCGCGTCGGTCATCTCCTGCTGCGCCGCCGATTCGATCTTGCTCTTCATCTCGAGCAGGGCGATCTCGCGGCCCAGCGCGTTGGACACCGCTTCGAGCTTGGCGCCGAGGACGTTCTGTTCGAGGATCTGCTGCTTCTCTTCCGGCTTCATGTCGAGCAGGGTGGACAGCAGGTAGGCGAGCCGCAGCGGGTCGTCGATGCCGGCCACCAGCCCTCGCAGCTCCTGCGACAGGCCGGTCGAGAGCGACAGCGCGCGCTCGATGAGCTCGTGCAGCCGCCGCACGTACGCGTCGATCTCCAGCGACGCGTCGGCCGGTTCCGGGGCGGGGGAGACCGTCGCCCGCAGCGCCGGGCCGGTCCTGGTGAACAGGTCCGCCTTCGCGCGCATCAGTCCTTCGACGATGATGTGCAGGCCGCCGTTGGGCACCTTCGCCATCTGCCGGATGGCCGCCACGATGCCGATGGCGTGGAGATCGCCGGCCTCCGGCTCGTCCTTGTCGTTGGTCTGCAGCGCGAGAAACACGAGGCGATCGCCCCCCAGCGCGTGGTTCACCGCCTCGACCGACATCGACCGGTTGATCGCGAGCGATTGGATCGTCAGCGGGAAGACGACCGTCTGTCTGAGCGCGAGCACCGGCAGCTCGCTGGGGTAGGTGCGTTCGGGTTCCGTCGCCATGGCCAGATCTCAGCATACCTGACCTGCTATGATCGGGGCATGTCGCTCGATGAACGGGATTTCTTCAACAGCAAGAACGAATCGCGGACCGACAAACTGAGCTGTCCCCGATGCAAGCGGGTCAACGAGTACCAGATGCGCTGGGTCGTGAACACCAGGAAGGACCGCCTGCCCGGCGGCGCCGACGAGCGCGATCGCGCGCTCTACGCAAAGCTGCGCGACTACATGGTCCGGGTGGACGACGCGGTGACCTGCAAGACCTGCGGGAAGAAGTTCGACATCCCGTCGCAGCACTCGATGGTCTTCATCGAGAAAGGCGGTGGCGCGGAGAAGGTCTACACGGGCGGCGACGACGACGATTCCAAATTCAATAGATGAACGGGATCATGCGCCATTTCACCTCGCGCATGTAGCGCACGTAGTCGTCGCCGAAGGCGCGCCGCAGCGATCGTTCCTCCCACGGAATGGCGACAATCAAATACGACGATGTCGTCGCCGCGAACGCCAGCCGATCGCGCGTCATGTGCGCGGCGCCGAAGACCATCAGCAGCCATCCAAGGTAGAGCGGGTGCCGGACCCAGCGGTAGGGGCCGGCCACCTGCAGCCCCTGCGACTGCGCAGCGGGATGAATCCCAGCCAGCTCGAGCGGATCGATGCGCGCCACGCCGCGCGCCGTGATCCACAGGCCGAGCAGCTGGACCGCCGCGAGCACGACCGCCGCGACGCCGGTCATCGCGTACACCCCGCCGCCGATCGGACGCCACGCCAGGCAGACGAGCACCAGCAGCAGGCTCGCGATCCACACGTACACCGACCTCAGCAGTCCCGCGGCCACGCCGCGGGCGAGCCACGCCTTGACGCGCTCGCGCGCGAACAGGCTGTGGTGACACGCGAACACCGTGATCAGCGCGGAGTCGGCGGCGAGTGCCGGCCACCCGGCGGGCGGGTACTCGCGCCCCAGGACGACGACGTACGTCCAGGCGCAGAGGCCCAGGGAGGCGGCGAAGAGCGCGCCGCCAAGCCACACGAATACGCGCGCTCCCATCGGGGACTACTATAGCGTCATGTCTCACGCCGGTTCCCCGCGCATCGTCATCTCGGGCATCGGTGTGGTGTCGCCGTTCGGCGTCGGCCGCGAGCGATTCTGGGATCACATAAGCCGCGGCTGCAGCGGCACGCGCGCGATCACGGAGTTCGACGCGTCGGAGTTCGGCTGCCGGGTGGCGGCGCCGGTCACCGGCATCACGCTGGACGATGTGCCGGCGATGGGCGGCGACGACATGTGGGACGAGGACTACCGCGCGGATCCGAAGCGCTATTCGCGCACCGCGCTGATCGGCGTCATCGCCGCGCGCGAGGCGTGGGCGGACGCCGGGCTCCAGATCGCGGAGCCCAACGCCGGCGTCGTCATCGGGAGCGGCGGCGGCGGCATCGACGTCGGCGAGCGGAACTATCACGACTTCTTCCTCGAGCGCGGCAGAAAGGTGACGCCGTACGCCATTCCCGTGTCCATTGTCGGGATGCTCTCCAGCGAGATCTCGATCTCCCTGCGGCTGCGCGGCGTGAGCCACGTGCTGTCGTGCGGTTGCACGAGCTCGACCGACGCGATGGGCTACGCGGCCGCGCTGCTGCGGGCGGGCGAGGCGGACGTCGTGCTCTCGGGCGGCGCCGACGCGTGCGTGACGCCGGGGATGATCTTCGGCTTCTCGCGCATGAAGGCGTTGTCGATGGCCTACAACGACCGGCCGGCGGAAGCGTCGCGGCCGTTTGACAAAGGGCGCGACGGCTTCGTGCTCGGCGAGGGCGCGTGGATGCTGGTGCTCGAGCGCGAGGATCGGGCGCGCGCGCGCGGCGCGACGATCTACGCGTCGATTGACGGATATGCCTCGACCTGCGACGCCTATCACCGCGTCCAGATGGCGCCGGCCGGCGAGGAGATCGTCCGCGCGATGACGCTCGCGATCGCGCGTGCGGGGCGGCGCCCGGAGGAGATCGGCTACGTGAGCTATCACGGCACGTCGACGGTGCTGAACGACGCGGTGGAGTCGCGCTGCGTGCGTCAGCTGTTCGGCGCGCACGCGGAGCGGCTCGCCGGATCATCGGTGAAATCGATGATCGGTCACCCGCAGGGCGCGAGCGGCGCCGCCGGCGTGGTCACCGCCGCGCTCGCGCTGTCGCGCGGCTTTCTGCCGCCGACGATCAACCTGCGCGAGGCGGATCCCGCCTGCGATCTCGACGTCATCCCGAATCAGGGGCGCGCGGCCGGCGTCGACGCGGCGTTGTGCAACTGCCTCGGCTTTGGATCGAAGAACAGCGCGCTCGTGATCGGACGGGCATGAATCTGGGAATTGGGTAATTGGGTAATTGGGTAATTGGGTAATTGGGTAATTGATTGACGGATTGAACAGCCGATGCCCCAATCAATTCCCAGATTACCCCATTCCCCGATTACCCAATCCTGGGATGTGTTGATTGCTCCATGCTTGATGTGCTGATCGTCGGCGCCGGGCCGGCCGGCTCGGTCGCGGGGTCGATCCTCGCGCGCGCGGGCGCCCGCGTGCGGATCGTCGATCGCGCGACGTTCCCCCGCGACAAGCTGTGCGGCGATACCGTGAACCCGGGAACGCTGGCGCGGTTGCGGGCGCTCGGCCTCGCGTCGGGAATCGACGACCGGAGCCTGCGCGTCGGTGGCATGTGCGTGACCGGCGAACGCGGCGTGTCGATCGAAGGCCGGTATCCGGGCGGCGTGTCGGGCCGGGCGATGACCAGGCGCGATCTCGACTGGCTGCTGCTGCAGCAGGCGATGGCCGCCGGCTGTCAGTTCGAGCCCGGCGTCGCCGTCCGGCGTCCCATGGTCAGCGAAGAGGGAGCCGCGCGGTCAGTGGGTGGGGCGGTCGTGGGCGCCGACCGTCACGAGGCGCCGATGGCAGCGAGGGTCACGATCGCCGCGGACGGTCGCCATTCGACGATTGCCTTCGGCTTGGGGCTCGCCCGCCACCCCCCGCGTCCACGACGGTGGGCCATTGGTGCGTACTTCGAGAACTTCACGACCCTGCCACCGGTGGTCAGCTCGGGATCAGGTGGCGACCGGATGGAATCGCGGTCGCGATCAGGTGGCGACCCGATCGACACGCCACCAGCTCGCGATCAGGTCGGGAGCTGGTTCGGTGAGATGCACGTGCGCCGGGGGTACTACATCGGTGTCGCGCCGGTTCCCGGCGGCCTGACGAATGTCTGTCTCGTGAAACCGTCCTTCGCCGGCGACGCCGGGCTCGGCGATCCGGCGGCGCTGCTGACGGCCGTGCTCTCGCGCGATCCGCGCCTCCGCGATCGCGCGGCCGGCGCACGGCTCATCGGTTCGCCCGTCGTCCTCGGGCCGCTCGCCGTCGACGTCCGCAACGCGGCCATCGACGGCCTTCTGCTGGCCGGCGACGCCGCCGGCTTCATCGATCCGATGACCGGCGACGGCTTGCGCTTCGCGACGCAGGGGGCCGAGCTCGCGGCCGCGGCTGCGCTGCGTGCGCTCGAGCGGGGATGGACGGGCGTCCACGATCGGCTGGCCCAGGAGCGCCGGCGCGCCTTCAGCGGCAAATGGACGTTCAACCGTGGACTCCGGGCGCTGGTCTCGTTTCCACTGGCCGTCGACGCGGCCGCCATTGGCGCCGTCATTGCCCCACCTTTGCTACGGGCCGTGATCGCTTACGCCGGGGACTGCTAGCGCAACACGGCGGCACGGGACCGGGGTGCTCGTTACACGCTCGGGGGTATTAATTTCCCCCCTGTCCTTGCCAACCCCGGCCCTTGCCGACGCCAAATCCGCGCGCTGTGTGTCAAGGTTCGTGTAGTTCCGTCCTCGTTTCCTGACGATTTCTCGTAAATTCAAACGTTTCTTGACCAGCTCCTGCCGAAAGCGTAGGGGCACTGACAATCCTGTAATCGATCGGTATCAGCCGAAGGCACGTCGACCGATACGAGGATTCGCCCATGAAAAAGTCTTTGGTTCTATTGAGTTCCCTGCTGGCCGCCTTCGCCGCGTCGACGGGGTGCAGCGTGGAACGCACGTCGAGCGTACTCGGGCCGTCTGCCACGGCTGCCGTCGCCGCGACGTCATCGTCTCCGTCGCTGCTTGGCACCTGGGTGGTGCAGGGAAACCCCGGCACTTCGTCGGTGACCCCTTCGTCTTCCGTCACTGCGCTGCCCGATTTTTCGAGCTGCTCGAATTTCACGTGGGCGGTCACCAGCCAGACGGCCACCGAGGCATCGGGACGATTCTCGGCCGAGTGTGCAACCGGGCTGATCCTCGCCGGCACGATCACGGGGCGAATGGGCGGGGCCACGATTCCAATCGTTGTCGCCGGCACGTTGGCCCGCGGCTCGGACAGTTGCGCGTTCTCGCTGACCGGTGAGGGCACGCCGATCAACAGCACCACATTCCACATCACCTACAGCGGCACGACGTGCCTGGGCCCGCTGCAGGGCTCGAACAACCTGAGCCTGGCGCCGCGAAAGACGTGCGCGCGGTGACCGAGCGTTCGAACGTGGTCGTGGTGCCGTTCCCGAGCGACGGCGGAGCTTACTACCCGTTTTAGGGTCTACGTTCTACGTTCTACGTTCTACGTTCTACGTTCTACGTTCTTCGTTCCGTAGAGGCGGCGGGCACAGCATTTGTGCCGCCGCCTTTTCTGTTTGCCTTCACAATACGCGTC
>JAYVYV010000362.1:0-8136 GCA_043783985.1 Acidobacteriota bacterium
TGCCGCAGCTGCGGCAAGGAAGTCGTCCGCGAGACGGCGGAAGTCATTGCGCGCCAGCTCGGCGAACTGCCGCAGGGCACGCGCCTGCTGATCGGGTTCGACCTGCCGGTCGTCGACGTGTCGGTGTCGAGCGTGGAGGCGCCCGATGTCGACGAGCTGAGTGACGTGGATGAAAGCGCAGGGTCGCAGCCGCGCGCCCGAAGCGCGGCGGCGGCCATCCGTGTCCGCCCGCAGGACACCGTGGGCGCCGCGATGACCCAGACGATCGCGAGCCTGCGGCGCAAAGGCTTCGCGCGCCTGCTGATCGACGGGACGGCCGTGTCGCTCGACGACGTCGATTCCGCATCGCTGATCAACCGCACGGTGCTGCAGGTGATCGTCGATCGCATCCAGCTGTCCGGGGACGACCTGCGGCAGCGCCTGACCGACTCGATCGAGATGGCCTATCTGGAGGGTGGAGGAGCGGCGTGGGCCCACACGAATTCCGAATTCCGAATTCCGAATTCCGAATTCATTCTGTTCTCCGAGCGCTTCGAGTGCCGCACCTGCGCGATTCCGTACGAGGATCCCCAGCCGCGGCTCTTCTCGTTCAACAACCCGTTCGGCGCCTGCCCGACCTGCCACGGCTTCGGCAACATCGTCGAGCTCGACATGAGCCTGGTGGTGCCGGATCCGAAGAAGTCGATCCAGCAGGGCGCGATCGAGCCGTGGACCAAGCCGCACTACCGCGCGCAGCTCGCGGAGCTGAAGCGCGCGGCGAAGAAGGCGAAGGTGTTCCTCGACGCGCCGTGGGAGCACCTTACCGACGAAGAAAAACACTTCGTCATCGAGGGCGCCGAGGATCCGAAGGAGTACGCGGGGGTGCGCGGCTTCTTCAAGTGGCTCGAGCGGAAGAAATACAAGGTGCACGTCCGCGTGTTCCTGAGCCGGTACCGCGGCTACCTGACGTGTCCCGACTGCGGCGGCGCGCGGCTGCGGCGCGAGGCGCGCGACGTCCACGTGTCGGGGCGCACGATCGACCGCGTCGCCTCGCTGACCGTCCGCGAGGCGCAGGCGTTCTTCAGCAGCCTGCAGCTCAGCGACAAGGAACAGACGATCGCCGAGAAGGTGCTGAAAGAGATTCAGCGGCGGCTGTCGTTCCTCAGCGACGTCGGCCTCGACTACCTGACGCTCGATCGCCTCTCGTCGACGCTCTCGGGCGGCGAAGCGCAGCGCATCAACCTGGCGACGTCGCTCGGCTCGGCGCTCGTCGGCACGCTGTACGTGCTGGACGAGCCGTCGATCGGGCTGCACTCGCGCGACAACCTCCGGCTGATCGCGATCCTCCGCCAGCTGCGCGATCAGGGCAACACCGTGCTCGTCGTCGAACACGACGCCGACATGATCAAGGTCGCCGACCACATCGTCGATCTGGGTCTGGGCGCAGGAGAGCAGGGTGGCCGCGTGGTGTTCTCCGGCACGCTCGACGCGCTGATGCTGGAGCCGCGCTCGCTGACCTCGAAGTACCTCCGTCAGGAGCTCGCGATCCCGGTGCCGACGACGCGGCGGCGCGGGACGGGACAGAAGATCAAGTTGACCGGCGCGGGGGAGCACAACCTGAAGAACGTCGACCTGACCATTCCCCTCAACACGCTGACCGTCGTCACCGGCGTCAGCGGATCGGGAAAGTCGACGCTGGTGCACGACGTCCTGTACGCGGCGATCAAGCGCGCCAAGGGCGGGTGGGACAAACCGGTCGGCAAGTTCGACAAGCTCGAAGGTATCGAATACGTCACCGACACGGTGCTCGTCGATCAGGCGCCGATCGGCCGGACGCCCCGGTCCAACCCCGTCACCTATCTCAAGGCCTTCGATCCGATCCGCGAGCTGTTCGCCGCGACCAAAGACGCAAAGGCGCGCGGGCTGACCGCCAGCCATTTTTCGTTCAACGTCCCGGGCGGACGCTGCGAGGCGTGCCAGGGAGAGGGGGAAGTCCGCGTCGAGATGCAGTTTCTCGCCGACGTCTTCGTGCCCTGCGACCAGTGCGACGGCAAACGGTTCAAGCCGCAGGTGCTCGAAGTTCGGTACCGCAACCGCTCGATTCACCAGGTCCTCGACCTCACCGTCCGCGAGGCGCTGACCTTCTTCAGCAGCTCGCCGAAGGTCCTGCGCCGGCTCCAGGTGCTCGACGAGATCGGTCTGGGTTACCTCCGCCTCGGTCAACCGGCGACGACGCTGTCCGGCGGTGAAGCGCAGCGGATCAAGATCGCCGCGCATCTGTCGTCGCACACCGGCGAGCGGTTGTTGTACATTCTCGACGAGCCCACCACCGGGCTGCACTTCGACGACATCGCGAAGCTGCTGACCGCGTTCCGCAAGCTGCTGGAAGCCGGGCACACGCTGCTCGTCATCGAGCACAACCTGGACGTGATCAAGACGGCCGACTTCATCGTCGATCTCGGCCCCGAGGGGGGCGAGGACGGCGGGGCCATCGTGGCGATGGGGACGCCCGAGCAGGTGGCGCAGGTCGAAGCCTCCCACACCGGACGGTACCTGCGTCAGGTCCTCGCGGAAGGACGGTCGCATGCGTATGCCGCGGGCAGGTAGGTGTGTGGGGCAGGTGGGTTCATGAAGAAGAACGGTGGTCCCGCCGCGGTCTTGTTCGTCCTGCTGTGGCTTTGCCTACCTGACCTACCCGCTCTCTCCACCCGATCCCTCGTCCCCGCCCTGTCGGCGCAGGTCTCCTACGAACAGGCCGCGAAGGATCTCGCGAGCGCGGATGCGGGCGCGAGGCTGCGCGCCGTGCAGATGCTGAAGCAGGCGGCGTATCCGGAAGCGGCGATCCCGCTCGCGGCCGTCGTGACCGACGCCCGGGACGACATCCAGCTCGAAGCGATCGCGGCGGAGCTCAACATCTTCCTGGCCGAGCGCGTGGTGCCGAAAAAACGGATCGGCCTCATCGTGGAGGTCCGCAGCGCCGTGCAGGCCGAGCCGGCGTTTTCGGCCGGTCCGAATGCGCTGGGACCGCGGCCCGTGCCGGTGGACGTCCTCACCGCGCTCCGCGCGGCCGCCCGCGACGAGAATCCGCGCGTGGCGATTGAAGCGTTGTACGCGTTCGGCGTGGTCGCGATTCAGCCGGGCGGCGACGCGCGGCGCGACCTCCTGCGCGCGGCCGGACCGGACGTCGCGGCGTACATCGGCTCCCCGGATCCGGCGATGCGCTTCGCGGCGCTCCGCCTGCTCGGGCGCGTGTTCGCGAAGCGCGCGGAGGACGAACCGATCGAGTCGACGGTCGGCGACGCGGTCATCACGGCGCTCAACGACGACGATCGCGCGGTCAAGACGGCGGCGATGACCGCGCTCGGCGCGATGCGCTACGACCGCGGCGTGCAGGCGCTCACCGATCTGCTTGCATACTACGGTAAAGGCGATCTGGCGGAGGGGTCGCTCGACGCGCTGGCGCACATCGCGCACCCGAGCAGCGCGTCGCTCTTCGCCGCGCAGCTCGCCAGCAGAACGGCATCGGTGCGCGCCATCGCGATCGAAGGGATCGCCCGGCTGGGGGACAAGGCGCAACTGGCCGCGATTCAGGCCGTGTCGGACAAGGAGCGCGATCAGCGCGTGACATTGGCCGCCGCCTTCGCGCTCGTCCTGCTGGGAAACGCGCCCGCCGATCGCGTCGCGGACGCGCTCAGCCGGCCGAAGCTGCGTGAGCAGGCACTGGGCTACCTGATCGAGCTGGCGCCGGGCCGTACCGCGGCCTTCACGCACCAGCTGCTCGACGGGGACGCGCCGATCCGTCGGGACATGGTCGACGCGCTCGGGCTGGCCGGGGACCCGGCGGCGATCCCCGTTGTCGAGCCGCTGATGACGGATCGCGATCCGCAGGTCGCGCGCGCCGTCGAGCGCGCGCTCGCACGGTTGCGGCGCTGAGCCACCACAGAGGACACCAAAGGACGCCACGGCCCGACGTTTTCTCTGTGTCTCGAGTCCTTTGTGTCGACGAACCCGTGAAGCTCCCCCGCCGTTTCTACGATCGCCCCACCCTCGAGGTTGCGCGCGATCTCATCGGCAAGATCCTCGTGCACAACCGGCGCGGCGTCCGCACCAGCGGAGTCATCGTCGAAGTCGAAGCGTACATCGGCGAATCCGACCCCGCGTGCCATGCCGCACGAGGATTGACCGCGCGCAACGCGCCCCTGTACGGGGCGCCCGGTCACGCATACGTCTATCTGAACTACGGCATCCACTGCCTGGTGAACATCGTCACGGAGTCGCCGGAATACCCGGCCGCGGTGCTGATCCGGGCGCTCGACCCGCTCGAAGGCGTCGACGTCATGCGCCGCCGTCGCGCGCGCGCGACGAAAGGCCGCAGGCATCGCCCTTGGTCCGCCATTGCCACGCACGATCTCTGTCGAGGCCCAGGCAACCTGACGCTGGCGATGGGGATCACGCTGGCGGAGAACCGCCTCGACCTGCTCGGCGAGCGGTTGTTCGTCGAGGATCGCGGGATCGCCGTCGGTCCAATCGTCTGGGGGACGCGCATCGGGATCAGGGTCGGCGCCGAGATCCCGTGGCGGGCGTGGATCGCCGGACACCCGGCCGTTTCCGCCACCGCACGTCGCGCACCCCTGTAGGTGCCTGCAGACAGGGCTCGAGGCTACGAGCGGCCCACCATCTTCAGGACCGCCTCGCATCCGTGGAACCGCGCCCACCAGAGCGCCTCCCGACTGGCAATCGTATCCGGCAGCCGCAGCGCGGGGTCGTGCCTCAGCAGCGCCTGGACGGTTGCGGGGTGGCAGCCGCCAAACAGCGGCCGATCGATATCGGTCAGCGCGCCGCCGGAGACGGCGACAGACAGCGCCGTGGAACCACCAATGCCTTTGCCGTGGGCGTCGGCGCCGTGCTCGAGCAGGAGCTGGAGGATCGCCGGGTCGGGGTCCGCCGCCGCCATCACGAGCGGTCTCATCATGCGCGCCGGCCCGTCGGGATCGACGCCGCGATTGAGCAGCAGCCGGACGGCGTCAGCCTGGCGCTTGTGGATCGCGTGGACGAGCGGCGTCCACCCGTTGGCGAGATCGCGGGCGTCGGGGTCGGCGCCGCCGTTCAGCAGCGCCTCCATCGCGTCGACGGCGCCCGCGCGCGCCGCCCACATCAGCGGCGTGAGCCCGTGAGTGTCGCGCGCGTTGGGGTCATGACGTTCGAGGAGGAGCGTGCGAACGAGATCGGCGGCGTTGCGCGCCGCGGCGATCGCCAGCGGCCGCGTCGGCTCGGCGCCGCAGGCGCCGGCGACGAGCGACGTCCCGATGGCGATCCAGAGCAGGAACCGGTGCATGATGACCTCCAATCGGCATCATATGCAGAGAACTTTATATTGTAAAGTTAAACGACAGGCAAGGTCGGCCGGGCCGACAGGGCAGCAGGAGAAGCAGGCCGGGCAGGCAGGTGGGATCGCCCTCAGCGGGCCGCCAGCCAGGCGCCGACCGCCGGGGTCTGTTTCTCGCGCAGCGCGATGCAGTTGGTGATCTGCTCGATCGTTTGCGTCAGCGTCCGCGCGGCGCCCGGCAGCGGATGGGCGGCGAAGAACGTCGCCACCTCGTCGCGCCCCCGCGCCTCGCAGAACGACCCCAGCGAGCGGACCAGGGTCGTGTCGCCGCCCGAGATCGTCACTTTCGGCTCGAGCGCCGCCCAGTTCGCCTGGACGAACGCCCAGGCCGGGGGGCGGGCGTTGGGGTTGGTGAGGAACTGCGCCAGGTAGATTGCCGTGTCCTGGCTGCGCAACTGCGGAGACAACGCTCGCCGCAGGCCGCGGTCAACCAGCGCCGGATCGCGGAAGTCGCCCAGCGCATGGAGGTAACGATACTGCTCCTCCGGCGACTCGGCGCGATCGGCGGCCGCGCCGAGCGCGTCGAACAACGTCTCGTCGCCATTGGTCGCTGCGGCCTTCACGATCGCGCCGGCGACGGTCGGTTCGAGCGCGGCGCCGCCGGCCAGCGCGCGGTCCAGCGCCGCGCGCGCCTTCGCGATGACATCCGAATCCCGGCTGAGGGCGCCCAGCGTGCCGATCAGCACCGCCCGCAGCTTTCGCCGATCGTCGGTGTCGCCCGCGGTCGGTGCAAAACCGACTTCGTCGAACAGCGGCCGGAGGAGCGACCGGGTGAACGCTTCGAAGCGCGGGCGCGTCGCCTCCGTGGTCAAATCCTCGGCGACGACAGCGAAACGCCGCGCCACTTCTTCGAGGACGCCGCTGCTGTGCTCGCGCCCGTACCCCGCGGCCAGCGTCAGGTAATCGCCGGCGCTATGGCGCCCGGCGCGCATCAGCGACCACTCGTCGTCGAGCAGCACGAGCCGCTCCGGCGCGGTAAGGTCGGTGGCCACGCGCGGCGCGATCGCGCGCAGCATCTCCGGCGGATACGCCGTCCGGTAGTAGCCGTGCGCGCCGGCGTTGGCGAACACCCACGGGGCGCAGGGACCCGCGATCTGCAGCGTGCGCGACTCCTCGGTCATCACCTCGCAGGCGGCGACGGCCCGGCCGGGGACCTTCACGCAGACCGGAATCTGCCAGCGGCCGGGTCCGGCGTGGGACGCGTCGACGAAGAAACGCTGCTGCCTGAGGGTGACGGCGGTCTGGTTGTTCGCGCAGGCGACCGAGACGTCGAGCAGCGGCACGCCGGGCTGGTTGACGAAGGTGGGCAGGATGCGCTCGATCGGCTTGCCCGAGGTCCCGGCGATCGATTTGCCGAAATCTTCCGACGTCGCGTTGCCGTAGGCATGGGCCTGCAGGTAGGCGTTGATCCCCTGTTTGAACGTCTCCGCGCCGACGTAGCTCTCGAGCATGCGCAGCACCGCGGCGCCCTTCTGATACGCGATCGCATCGAACGCCTCGTCGATCTGCGCGGGAGTGGCCACGTCCGCGTGAATCGGCCGGGTCGACTTCAGCGAGTCGAGCGCGAGCGCCGTCCGGTTCTCTTCCGCTTCGTCGACATCGACGTTCCAGTCGGGGTGCGCGGCCGCCAGCGGCTTGTTCGCCATCCAGGTGGCAAACCCTTCGTTCAGCCAGATGTCGTCCCACCACCGCATCGTCACCAGGTCGCCGAACCACTGGTGCGCCATCTCGTGCGCAAGGATCGAGGCGATCTTCTTCCGCGTATCGACCGATGCCGACTTCGCGTCCGCCAGCAGATCGGTCTCGCGATAGAAGATCGCGCCGGTGTTCTCCATCGCGCCGGCCGCGAAATCAGGAACCGCGACGACGTCGAGCTTGCCGAACGGATACTTGATGGCGTAATAGGAGTCGTAGAACTGCAGAATCTGCTGCGCCGATTCGAGGGCGATGCGCCCCATGTCCTTCTTGTCCGGCGTCGCGCAGATGCGGATCGGGATGTTGTCGGCGCCGCCGCTGAGGCACTTGAAGTCGCCGACCGCCATCGCCACCAGGTAGGAGGACATCTTCGGCGTCGTCGAGAATCTGATGGTGTGCTGCGTCGGCCCTGGCCCCGGCACGTCCGCCAGCACCTTCCCGTTGGAGATGGCGGTGTCGCCGCGATCGACCGTCAGCGTGACGGCGAAGGTCGCCTTGAACGCCGGTTCGTCGAAGCAGGGAAACGCGCGGCGCGCGTCGGTCGACTCGAACTGCGTCACCGCATACTTGCGCAGCTTCGTCTTGCTGATGTAGAAGCCGCGAAGCTGCGTGTTCAGGACGCCGGCAAATGTCGCGCGGATCTCGGTGGGGCCTTTCGCCAGCCTCTTCGGGACCGTGAGGATCGCGGTCTGTGTGGATTCGTCGAGCGTCACGCTGGCGGTCTGCGCGGCCGCTCCGGTGCCGATCGTCACGTCGTGAAAGGCGATCTCGAAGGCGTTCAGCACCACGGTGGCTGTTGGTTCGGCCACCTGCACGCGAATCGTCTCCGTTCCTTCGAAGCGCTCGCGGGGAAGGTCGACCACGAACTTGAGGTCGTAGTGCACAGGCGTCATGCGGGCCGGAAGTCGCTGGGCTGTAGCCGGTAAGGCGGTCAGCCATGTCGCGGCCAGGGCAGTGAGACAGGTCAGGCGCATGCCCCAGTGTAGACACTATGCAGCGGGCCACACAAGGCGGGTCACGGTTGTTACGCTTCCTCGAGGTGGATAACGCGAAAGGAGCGGAACGATGCAGACCAT
>JAYVYV010000363.1:0-3147 GCA_043783985.1 Acidobacteriota bacterium
CTCGGTGCCGAGCCCCATCGGCAGGATGTAGTCGGCGAACCAGGCGGTCTCGCTCCAGGTCGGGGTCAGCGCGACGTGCAGGCCGATCTTCTCGCGATCCGTGAGCATCTCCATCCAGGAGAAGCCATCGGGGTTCGTCCACAGCGGGTTGTAGACGCGCGTGAAGTACACATCGAGCTTGCCGCGGTTTTCCTTCAGGAGATGCGGCAGCAAAAAGCTCATTTCGAAACACGCGAGCGGATATTCCTTCGGGAACAGCAGCTCGTTCCAGTAGTCGGCCGGTTCCGGCTGCGTCATGTGCTTGGGCACGAACTTGTTCGACAGGTGCAGCCCGACGCCGCCCCTGGTGCCGACCGATCCGGTCAGCACGACGAGCAGATAGAGGCAGCGCGTGATCTGCCAGCCCCAGAGATTGCCCGCCGCCGCCGACCGCCAGTTGTGCGTGCTGAACGTGCCGCGCGCGCGGCCGATCGCGCGCGCCGACTCGACGATCTGCGCCGCGGTGACGCCCGTTTCGTCGGCGGCGAACTCCGGGGTGAACGGCGCGTACAGCTCCTTGAGCGAGACGATGAAGCTGTCGAAGGACACGGCGAGATCGGGCCGCTCCGCGCGCAGGTAGCCGCGCCAGTCGACCCACGTGCGCATGAAGTCGCGGTCGTAGAGATCCTCGTCGAGGATCACCTTGACCATCGCGAGCAACAGCGCGCCTTCCGTGCCCGAATAGGCAGGCATCCAGACGTTGGCTTTCGCCGACGTATTGGACAGGCGCGGATCGATCACGATCAGCGTCGCGCCGGCCGACTGGCCTTCGATGATCCGCTGGGCATGCGGATTGAAGTAGTGGCCCGTCTCGAGGTGCGACGAGAGCAGCAGGATCGTCTGCGCGTGGGCGTAGTCGGGCGACGGCCGATCGTTCCCGCACCAGAGAAAATGACCGAGGCGCGCGGACGAGGAACAGACGTTCGTGTGGCTGTTATGGCCGTCGACGCCCCACGCCTGCAGCACACGGTTCGCGTAGCCGTCCTCGCCCGGGCGGCCGACGTGATACATGATCTCGTGCTTGCGGTTCTCGACGATCGCCTTGCGCAGCCGCCCCGCGATGTCGTCGAGCGCCTCGTCCCACGACACCCGGCGCCACTTGCCCGATCCCCGCTCGCCGTCACGAATCAGCGGAAACAGGATCCGGTCCGGATCCTCCAGCTGGTTCGGCGTCACGACGCCTTTCGCGCACGTCCGGCCGCGGCTGCCGGGATGCAGGGGGTTGCCTTCGATCTTGCGGACCGTCAGTTTCTCTTTGTCGACGTACGCCAGGATCCCGCAGGCCGATTCGCAGTTGAAGCAGATGCTGGGGATGATCCAGTACTGGCGCTTGTCCTTCTTGGGCCAGCTCGTCGACTCGAAATCGACGTAGTGGTCCCATACTGCCGGGTCGGGGTGACTCTTGAACTGAGATATCGTCATTTAAGGATCTGAGGATTTGGGGATCTGAGGATCTGAAGGATCTGAAGGATCTGAAGGATCTGAAGATCTCCGGATCTTAGGATCTGAGGATCTATCTCAGGATCCCAAAGCATGTTGCATCGCCGCTCCGCACCGTCGCAGAGTCCTGAGTTCATCAAATAAATCCTCAGATCCTCAAACCCATAAATCCTCAAACAAATCCTTAAATCCCCAAATCCATAAATCCTCAAGTTCAAGAGAGCGGTACCGATTGTCCGGCCTCGATCCAGATGTACTCCCACGCGAAGCTCCCGGCGAGCGCAAGGACGGCGGCGATCCCCGCGCCGCCTGGCACCTGCACGAACAGCGCGGCGACAATGACCGAGGCTGTGGTCACCGCAATCGCCCCGCCCCAGAACAGACGCGCGAAGACCCCGCGCCGGATCGCGTTGACGGCGAGTTGACGATGCCGCGTCGTGTTTCGCGCGATCAGGTTCTCGAACACGATCAGCGCGATGTGCGCGACCATCGAGACGATGAGCGTGAAGCCCAGCATGCGCGTGAGCCGTGGATCGCCGGCGCCGGGAATCAGCGACGCGAGCAGCAGCACCGCGGAGCCTTCGGCGATCGCCTGCGCGAAGAGGTCAATCGTGGATTGCGGCCCCTGCCAGAGATCGCGCGCCAGCCCCTGCGCGAACAGGAAACCGGTGTAGCCGGTCGTCAGCACCGAGCAGACGACGGTCGGCCAGAGCAGCCAGGCGAGGAGGCGTTCGAAGCCGAACCACGCGGCGGCGATCCACAGCGTCGTCAGCAATCCCTGAAAGAGGATGAAGTACGCGCCCCACACCATCCACGATCGCCAGTTCGGACGGATCAGAATGTAATGGAAGCGCTCGGGACGTTCGAGATCGGCGACGAGCAGCACCGCGGTGATGGCGAGGAACAGCAGCGACAGCACCGGCCCCGCGATCGTCGTCAACGGCCGGCGGCCGCCGCCGACCAGCGGCAGCAGGAGGCTGACGAGCATCGTGCCGGTGGCGATTCCCTTCGTCAGCAGATAGAGCGCCATGTCGAAGCCCCAGGGCTTGGCGTGCGGTGTGTCGTAGTCGACGCGCGCGTCGCCGGGCCGGCTCGGGTCGGCTTCCGGGGACCCCAGCGGCCGCAGCAGCACCTGGCCTTCTTTGTACATGAAAGGCCGCGTGGCGATTTCCGGCCGGATCGTGCTCTCCTCGGCCGCGACGTAGAAGACCTTCGGGATCGTGCCCTTCTCGGGCTTGCGGACGCTCGTCGTTTCACGAGCCGCGATCCGCGCGACCTCGCTCGCCGGATCATCGAGGTCGCCGAAAATCCGGCACTCGGTCGGGCACACGCTCACGCACGCGGGGAGCAGGTTGTTCTCCACGCGGTTCGCGCAGAAGTTGCACTTCTCGGCGGTGTGGGTATTCGGATCGATGAAGAGCTGATCGTACGGACACGCGACCATGCACGCGCGGCACCCGATGCACGAGTCGCCGTGCAGATCGACGATGCCGTCGCGGCGCTTGAAGAGCGCATTGGTCGGACAGATCGTCATGCACGGCGCATCGTCGCATTGGTTGCAGAGGACCGGCAGGAAGAACCGCCGCGTGTCGGGGAACGTGCCCTGCTCGACGGTTTTGACCCAGCATCGATTCACGCCGACCGGAATGTCATGCTCGGCCTTGCACG
>JAYVYV010000364.1:0-3144 GCA_043783985.1 Acidobacteriota bacterium
TCGCGATGTACCTGGTGGTCGCCGAGCAGCAGGGCGCCGACTGGAAGAAGATTTCCGGCACGATCCAGAACGACATCCTCAAGGAATTCATCGCGCAGAAGGAATACATCTTTCCGCCGCGGCCGTCGATGCGCCTCATCACCGACGTCTTCGCGTTCTGCGCCGCGCAGGTTCCGAAATGGAACACGATCTCGGTGAGCGGGTACCACATCCGGGAAGCGGGCGCGACCGCGGTGCAGGAGCTGGCGTTCACGCTGCGCGACGGCCTCGAGTACGTGCAATGGGGCGTGGACGCGGGTCTCGACGTCGACGCGTTCGTTCCGCAGATCTCGTTCTTCTTCAACGCCCATAGCGACTTCTTCGAGGAGATCGCGAAGTACCGCGCCGCGCGGAAGATCTGGGCCGAGGCGATGCGCGACCGGTTTCACGCCAAACACGAGCGATCCTGGAAGCTGCGGTTCCACACCCAGACGGCGGGGGTGTCGCTGACGGCGCAGCAGCCGTACAACAACGTGGTGCGCACGGCGCTGCAGGCGCTGTCGGCGGTGCTGGGCGGGACCAACTCGCTGCACACCAACTCGCTGGACGAGGCGCTGGCGCTGCCGACCGCCGCCGCCGCGACGCTCGCCTTGCGGACGCAGCAGATCATCGCCCACGAGAGCGGCGTCGCCAACGTCGTCGATCCGCTGGGCGGGTCGTACTTCGTGGAGAAGCTGACGAAGGACATGGAGGACGGCGCGCTCGCCTACTTCACGACGATCGACGCGATGGGCGGCATGGTCGACGCGATCGAACGCGGGTTCCCGCAGCAGGAGATCGCCGAGAGCTCGTACCGCTTCCAGCAGGCGTTCGAGCGCAAGGAGAAGATCATGGTCGGCGTCAACGCGTTCGTGCAGCAGGACGACCCGCCTATCGAAATCCTCTATATCGACGAGTCGGCGTCGGACACGCAGCTCGCCAAGCTCGTGGCGCTTCGACAGACGCGGGACCACGCGCGCGTCATGCGGGCGCTCGACGCGCTGCGCACCGCGGCGGGAACCGCCGAGAACCTGATGCCGCGCATCCTCGACGCCGTTCGCGCCTACGCGACGGTCGGCGAGATGTGCGACGCGCTCCGCGACGTCTGGGGCGAGTACGAGGAAGTGCCGATCATTTAAGATTTCAGAGGGCAGATTTCAGATTCATCGGGCAGATTTCAGATTCAGAGGGCAGATTTCGGATTCAACGGGCAGAGTTCAGATTCAACGTAGAGTTCAAATTCAAGGGGCGGATTTCAGATTTCATGCGCAAACTCCGAGTCGTCATCGCCAAGCCGGGCCTCGACGGCCACGACCGCGGCGCCAAAGTCATCGCGCGGGCGCTTCGCGACGCGGGGATGGAGGTCATCTACACCGGCCTCCGCCAGACTCCCGAGATGATCGCGTCGGCGGTCCTTCAGGAGGACGCCGATTGCATCGGCCTGTCGATCCTGTCGGGCGCACACAACCACATCGCCCCGCGGCTCATGGAACTGCTCAAGGAAAAGGGGCTGGACGACGTGCTGGTGGTGATTGGCGGCATCATCCCCGACGTCGACATCCCGAACCTCAAGGCCATCGGCGTCAAGGGCATCTTCCTGCCCGGCACCCCGATGCAGGAGATCGTCGATTTCATCAGCGCAAACGTGAGAACCCGGGTCTGAAATTTCAGATGTCAGAGTTCAGATTTCAGAGTTCAGATGTCAGAGTTCAGATGTCAGATTTCAGAGTCCGATCGGGCCGGAATCTGACATCTGAAGTCTGAATTCTGAACTACCGATACTGAGGACTGTGCCGTACACCCTCCTGCTGGCCGACGACAGCGTCACGATTCAGCGCGTCATCGAGCTGACGTTTGCCGACGAAGACGTGACGGTCGTTGCCGTGAGCGACGGCGATCAGGCGATCGAGCGCCTCGAGGCGTCGCCGCCCGACATCGTCCTCGCCGACATCGGCATGCCGGGGAAGAACGGCTACGAGGTGGCGCAGTACATCCGGCAGTCGCCGAAGCTCGCCCATATCCCCGTCGTCCTCCTCACCGGGGCGTTCGAACCGGTCGACCAGGCGCGCGCCGACGAAGCCGGCTGCGACGGTGTGCTCGCCAAGCCGTTCGAGCCTCAGCTGGTCATCGGCCGCGTCAAGGAATTACTGGCGCGTGCACAGCGCGGTTCCACAGCGTCCGGTCCCGGCTCGCATCCGGACGGAGCGGACGCCGCGGCGGTGCGCCTTCCGCCGGCCCCGGACAGCATCTGGGCCGCGCCGCTCGCCGACCAGCGGCCGGCCTCGCCGTTCGTCGACGCGCCGATCGCCGAGACGCAGACCGTTCCCGTGCCGCGCAGCGAGCTCAACGACTATTTCGATCGGCTCGACGCCGCGTTTTCGACGCTCTCGTCGAACGTGCCGCCGCCGGCCCCCACGCCGGCCACGGCGGGGGACAACCCGCCTGAGGCAGCGATCGACGACGACATCGACTGGTTCGGGACCAAGGCGCCCGAGACCGGCAGCGCGGAGCCGTGGGACCTCCCGGCCCCGCCCGCCATCGACGCGCCGATGGATTTCCCGCTTTCCTACGAGTCACCGCAGCCGGAGATCGTCGCGGCTGGACCGCTCGTCGAGGTCGGCTCGATCGCGGGGCCCGACGAGCGGCTCGCGCCCATCGAGGAGTCGGCGCCGGTTGAACCGGAAGCCGCGCCGGCCGAGCCTGTCGCGCAGGTCGAACCGGGGATCCCGCAGGCGCTCGCGCCGGACGTACCGTTCGCACCGCTGGTTCCCGTCGCACCGGTCGCGCCGGCGCTCGAGCTGCCGCTGCCCAACCCGCCGCCGCTGCCCGCGCTGGCCGATGCGTTTGCCGCACTGCTTGCCGCGGAGCAGAGGGAGACGCCGTCGCCGTCGGCCGGCCTGTGGCCCGCAGCCTCCGCGCCGCAGGCGGTCGGCGTCGCCGACGACGTCATCGAAGACGTCGTGCGCCGCGTCCTCGAGCGGTTGTCGGACACGGTCGTTCGCGACGCGGTCGCCGACGTCGCGTCCGCGGTGGCCGAACGCCTGGTTCGCGAAGAGATCGCGCGGATCAAGGCCTCAATCAAATAAGATCGTCGGATGCCATCGTCTCCGAAGCTGACGCAGCTCG
>JAYVYV010000365.1:0-3141 GCA_043783985.1 Acidobacteriota bacterium
ACCATCATCACCACCCACATCGCGAACGTGAGGAAGACGTCGGCCGCCGTCCACGGCACGTCCATCGTCATGCCCATGTCCGCCATCGCCCGGTCGTACGCCATCGCGGTCGACATCTGGCGATCGAGGTGGACGAGATACGTCCACGCAAGCGCGGTCAGGAGAACGAGGCAGCTCCAGATGATGACGCGATCGCGACGGCAGAGGAGCACGGTGTGGCCTGGACTCGAAATCACTTCTGGCCACGCCCTTCCCCAAGGGCACGACGCCCGCTCGAGCGTCGTGATCGGCGTGAATGTCGCGGGTGACAGGCTACGCGCTTTTCCAGGAAAAGGGCGCGTACTGACCGTTGTTCTTTCCGCTCACATCGTCCCAGGCGAGACCGAGCGCGTGCACGTGACTCTTGGACGCGTGCGCGAGCGTGAAGGTATTCGCGGCGGGATGGCCGGTGTTCTCGAGCCGCATCTCGGCATCGGGGTTCAGGCCCTTGGCGCCGACGGCCGCCATGTCGACGAAGTCCGAAGCCTTGACCGACCATGATGCGCCCTGGCGATCGAACGCGATCGGCGCCGATTCGACGCCGAGGAATTTTCCGATCAGGCCCGACAGGGCGGCCATCGGGCCGCCGGCCGCGCCGCTGGCGATCGTGGTGATCGCGTCGCGCTGCTCGGCCGTGGCGCGCGCGTCGGTGACGAGCCCGACCGACCAGTTCCCCTTGCCCATCTCTTCAGGCGTCAAGCCGAGGATAATGAAGCCGAGGCCGGCGAGCGAGAGGGCGCCGTAGGTCCCGTGTTCGATCTGAAACGCCATCGCGAACTGGCAGTCGCCGTTTGTCGGTCGTACGGCCAGCTGTCCTGTGATGCACGGGCACACGAAGTCGCAGTTGCAGGTTTCGTAGTATTGACCGCTCACGTTCCAGTCCGGTGTTGCCATGGTTCCCCCCGCGTCGGTAATGTTCCGGGAATTAGGTCTCGGCACGCGAAAGAGCAAAGTTATACCCCAGGTCCGCCGCGTGCGGCCAATTTGCCTTGCCTCACGGTGAGAGCGCCAGGCGGCATACCATCACATGTGGTAGAGAAACCTTGCCATGGATCGACGTGAGTTCCTGGTCGGTTATAGGAGCGTGACGCCCCTCTTGGCCCTGGCCGCGGCCATGGCGGGCGGCTGCCGGGCGCGCGCCGATCGGACGACGAAACCGGCCGAGCAAACGGTCGCCTGGCGCCGGCTCGGGGCGTGGTCGGGCCGCGGCAACCTCCAGACCGAATCGTTCACGAGCGATACCGGCGCGCTGCGGATTCGTTGGGAAACGGCTCCTCCGGCGGGCGAAGGCGCCTCGTCCGCCACCGGGACGTTCCGCCTCACGGCCCACAGCGCCATCAGCGGCCGCCTGCTGCAGGAAGTCGTGGACCATCCGGGCGTCGGCAACGGCGTCGGGTACGTCCAGCAGGATCCCCACGTGTTCTACGTTGTCGTCGATTCGAGCCACATGAATTGGAAGTTCACCGTGGAAGAAGCGATCGGGTATCCTTAGCCCATCTCAGGGTCGGCCTCGTCGTCCGCGTACCTGTTCCGCTCCGCGACCCTGCCTCAGGCTGGTGCCGAGTTGATGCGAGGTTGATGTCATGGCAAACACGTTAGTCGGCCAGAACTACACGACCCCCGATCTCGTCGCGAAGGTGACCGGCCAGGCCAAGTACGCGGAGGACTTCCGCGTCGACGGCATGCTGTTCTGCAAGCTGCTGCTCAGTCCGTATCCGCACGCGCGCGTGAAGCGGATCGACGCCGGCAAGGCGCTCGCCATGCCCGGCGTGAAAGGCATCCTCACCGCCGACGATCTGCCGCCGCCCGCCGACGTCGTCACCGATCTCGGCCAGACGATCAAAGCCAACACGAAAGGCGAGAAGGCGCTGACGAACGAGCCGGTGTATCAGGGCGAACCCGTGCTCGCCGTGGCGGCCGTCGACGAGCTCACGGCGGTCGAAGCGATCGAGAAGATCGAGATCGACTGGGAGACGCTTCCCTTTGCCGTCGATCCGGTCAAGAGCCTGCTGCCCGGCGGGGCCAATGCCCGGCTCGAAGGCAATATCTGGGGCAAGCCGAAGCCGGCCACACAGGGCCAGCCGGTGACGCCGCCCGCGATCGAAGATCTGAAGTGGACCGCCGCCGAGGCGGCCGAGTACGCGCAGGGCCGGCTGCCGATGGGCAGGACTCCGGACGAGTGGTCGTACGGCGACCTCGAGACGGGATTCAAGAACGCGGCGCTCGTGCTCGACGAAACGTTCGTGACGCCCAACACGAGTCACCAGACACTCGAGCCGCGCACGGCGATGGCGTACTGGCAGAACGGCAAGCTGTACATCCACTGTTCCACGCAGAGCGTCGTGCAGACGGTGGGATCGGTGTCGCGGTGGCTGCAGCTGGATCAGAAAGACGTCGTCGTGATCAGCCAGTACACGGGCGGCGGATTCGGCAGCAAGGCGACCGGCACCATCACGTCGATCATCCCCGCGCTGCTGTCGAAAAAGCTGAACGCGCCGGTGATGATGCGCATCGACCGCGAGACGGAGCACTACATCGGCGGCGCGCGACCCGCGATGCACGGCCGCCTGAAGATCGGATTCGCGAAGGACGGCCGCATCACGGCGCTCGACATGTTCGTCGTCAACGAGAACGGGCCGTACGAGCCGGTCGGCGATACTTCCCAGTCGGGCCGCCAGGTCTCGCTGCTGTATCAGCCGCAGGCGATGCGGTGGCGCGGCGTCTCGGTCCTCACCAACACGCCGCCGCGCCGCGCGCAGAGTCAGCCCGGGGGCATGCAGGGGATCGTGCTGACGGAGCCCATCCTGGCGAAGGCCGCGCGCAAGCTCGGTGTCGATCAAGTGGCGATGCACCGCATCAACGCGCCGGAAGGCAAAGCGAAATTCGGTCCGGCGAATCCGAAAGGGCAGCGCGCCTACACGACGAGCGCGTTCGTCAAGGAGGCGCTCGATCGCGGCGCGGATCTGTTCCGGTGGAACGAGCGCAAGGCGCAAGGCGGCAAGCGGCAGGGTTCGAAAGTTCGTGGCTATGGCGTCGCCACGAGCTCCTTCGTCGCCGGTTCGACCGGCTACGACGGCCTGTTCGTGATCAAGCCCGACGGCC
>JAYVYV010000366.1:0-3140 GCA_043783985.1 Acidobacteriota bacterium
TTGGGCGACAACATCGTGTGGGGCACCGCCCTGTTGGGCGACAACATCGTGTGGGGCACCGATTGCGGCGGGGCCGACTGCGACGCCACGGTCTGGGGCACCATCGACCCGCTCAGCAATATCGTGTGGGGCACTGCGGAGCCCGGCGACAACGTCGTCTGGGGCACGGCCGTCGGCGACAACATCGTCTGGGCCACTTCGGCCGCAGAAGACCCCGTAACTTACTCGGACGAAGTCATCGAGCCGCTGCCGAACGTCGACCTCGAGTTCGGCGACGTGCTGCCGCTCGTGCCGGTGACCTCTGATGTCACGTCCACCCCCGTCCCCGTTTCGATCGGAGGCAATTAGCCATGGAAAAGATGCCCTACCTTCAGGAACGGGACGGACACGACGTGCTCTTTCAATCGGACGTTCGTTTTCAACCGTCCGTCATGCCGCCCGCGGCGGCGCAGACGGTCAGCACGGACTGGCGCGACGGCCTTCCACTGCTGGCCGGTGCGACGGTCACCTTGCGGGAGCTGCGCGCGTCGGATGCGCCGTCGCTCTTCGCGCTGCTGACCACCGAGGAAGTCTCGCGCTTCATCTCGCCGCCGCCGAGCACCGTGGACGGCTTCGAGAAGTTCATCGCGTGGACCCTGCGTCAGCGAAGCGCCGGCTCGTATGCCTGCTTCGCCGTCACCCTCGACGCGACCGACACCGCCATCGGAATCTTTCAGCTGCGCCAGCTGGAGCCCGGCTTCGGCACCGCGGAATGGGGATTTGCCATCGGATCGGCGTATTGGGGCACCGGCGTGTTCCAGGAAGGCGCTGACCTGTTGGTGACCTTCGCATTCGAGACCGTCGGCGTGCATCGGCTGGAAGCCAGGGCCGCGGTGCGCAACGGACGCGGCAACGGCGCCCTTCGCAAGATGGGCGCGGTGCAGGAAGGGCTGCTCCGCAAGTCGTTCCAGAAGAATGGCGAGTATCTCGATCAGGCGCTCTGGACCATCCTCGACGAGGACTGGAAAGCGAAGGCGGTCTGGACCGGCAAGGAGTGCCTGATCATTCACTGATAGGGGAGCGTTTCAGTCAGTGCGTGGTTCGGCGAGGGCAGGAGCGGCTGGGGGGGCCGTTCCTGCCCGTTGTTTGTACTTCTCCGCTGGTCGCCCTGCGGTCATGCGGAGTTCCGCTACAATTCGAGTGAACATGCCCGTCAAACCGCTGCTGTACGGCGGACTGCTGACACTGGCGCTCGCCGCCCGCGTGGCGGCAGGGCCCCAGACGATTCCCATTCCCGCGTCGGTGACGGCTGAAGGCCTTCCACCGTTGTCGCGTGATCTCGTCGACGAACTGCGGGTTTACGGCAGCTACCGTTCGACGCGGTTCGTGACCTGGCACCCCACCCAGCGCCGGCTGCTCGTGCAGACTCTGCTCGACAACGCGCCGCAGCTCTTCCAGATCGATCGGCCCGGCCAGGCGCCTCAGGCCGTGACCGCCTTTCCGGACGGCGTCACCGGTGCGGCCGCCTACGATCGTCGAGCGGGTGGGCTACTGGTGATCAGCCAGGATGTCGGTCGTGGCGCGGAAACGAATCAGTTGTTTCGCTCGGACGGCTCTGGTGCGCCGCTCCTGTTGACGGACGGCACCTCGCGGTATGGCGACCCGCGGTGGGCACGACGCGCGCCCTTGATTGCCTACGACTCGACGCGCCGGAACGGCCGCGATCGGGACCTATACGTGATGCAGCCGTCCGACCCGCGCAGCGAACGGCTCGTCGCGCAGGTTGCCGGCGCGTGGAGCGTCGCCGATTGGTCGCCCGACGACCGCTCGCTGCTCGCGGTCGAAACGCGCGCGTTGACCGACACGTCGCTGTGGCGCATCGACGTCGCCAGCGGCCGGAGAGTCGAGTTGACCACCGGGAATGGTGCGCCCGTACTGTGGCGGGACGCGTGTTTCAGCGCCGACGGCCGCTCGGTCTATGCGATCAGCGACAAGGACTCGGACACGCCGAGGGTGTGGCGCCACGACGTCGCCCGCCGACGCTGGATGCCGGTGACGCCGGATCACGATCCAGTCGCGTCCTTGGCGGTATCCGACAATGGCCGTATGGCCGCCATCGTGTACGAACGCGACGGCAACGATGTGGCCGAAGTCGTCGACCTCCCGTCGTTCAAACGCCGCGCGACGGTCCCGTTGCCCACCGGGACGATCTCCGCGCTGCGTTGGCGGCCAGGCAGCTTCGAGGTCGGTATGACGTTCGCGTCGGTTCAGGTCGCCGGCGACGTGTATTCCTTCGACGTCACCACCTCTGGTCTCACGCGCTGGACCACGAGCGATCTGGGCTTCGACGGGCGGCAGCTGCCCGCGCCGGAAATCATCCACTGGACCAGTTTCGACGGCCAGCTCATCTCGGGCATTTTGTATAAGGCGGCGTCGCGATTCACGGGACCGCGCCCGGTGATGATCAACGTGCACGGCGGCCCCTTCGATCGGGAACGCGTGCGTTTCCAGGGCCGCAGCAACTATTTCCTCAATGCGCTGGGTATCTCGATTATCTTTCCGAACGTCAGAGGGTCCGATGGCTTTGGCAAAGCCTTCGCCCGGTTGGACGATGGCGTCCGCAGGGAAGATGCGGTGAAGGACGTCGGATCGCTGCTGGGCTGGCTCGCGACACGCCCGGACCTCGACCGGGATCGGGTAATGCTCACCGGGGCGAGCTACGGCGGGTACCTGTCACTGGCCGTGGCCGAAGCTTTCCCGGATCGCGTTCGCTGCGTGTTTGCCGCGGCTGCGATCTCGAACTTTGTCACGTTCCTCGAGAGCACGGAGGCGTCGCGGCAGCAGGAGCGTCGTGCGGAGTACGGCGACGAACGCGACCCGCGCACGCGGGAGTTCCTGGCCTCGATTTCGCCGGTCCGCCGTGCCGGCGATTTACGCGTTCCGCTGATGATTGCGCATGGCGCACAGGACGCTCGCGTGCCCCTCAGCCAGGCGCTGGAAATCATCGATGCCGCGCGGCGCAACCGCGTCCCCGTCTGGTCCGTCATCTACGGCGATGCCGGCCACGACAACTTTCCCGCGACGCGTGCGAATGCGGACTTCAATTTCTATTGCTGGATCGCGTTCGTGAAGCAGTTCCTGATGGCGTGACGCGATCGTCT
>JAYVYV010000367.1:0-23058 GCA_043783985.1 Acidobacteriota bacterium
TAGGCGCCCTGCAGCGTGCCGGCGTAGAGCAGCCCCTCCTGCTCGGGATCCTCGCGCACGACGTGCATCGGCTGATCGGCAGGAATGCCGTTGCTGCCGTCGGTGAGCAGCGTCCAGTGCGCGCCGTAGTCGTTGGTCAGGTAGAGGTACGGCTTGAAGTCGTTCAGGTACATCCGGTAGACCGACACGTAGGCGGATCCTTTGCGGTGCGGCGAATCTTCGATCGTGTGCACGCGCCCGCCCGACGGCAGCCCCGCCGGCGTCACGTTCTTCCACGTCCTGCCGTTGTCGCGCGTCATCCATACCGGGCCGTCGTTCGATCCGGTCCAGAAGACGCCCGGCTCCAGCCGCGACGAGCGCATCGAGTAGAGCGCCGCGTACACCTCTTCTCCCGTCATGTCGCGCGTGATCGGCTCGCCCGACATCACGTGTCCTTCGGGGCCGTTCGCCGTCACGTCGGGACTGAATTTGGTCCAGTGCACGCCCCCGTCCGTCGTTCTGTGCACGTACTGCGAGCCGTGGTAGACGATGTTCGGGTTGTGCGCGTCGATCTCGATCGGCGCCTGCCGCACGAAGCGGAACATCATGTCCTGCGGCAGCTTGCCGTAGCGCTGCTGCGGGTTGATCCAGAACTCCTGCTCCTGCCCCGTTTCCACGTTCATCCGGCCGAACTCGCCTTTGCAGTCGCCGTAGACGATCTTGCCGGAGGGGATCGGCCGCACCTGCCCGCTCTCGCACCCCGGCGCCGGAATCCACAACTGGATCGGATCGTCCGGCCCCCAGGACGTCGGCGGAAAGCTCGGCACCGTCAGGTTCTTGCCGGTGTCCTGCTGCGGACCGTAGATGTTGTACGGAAACTGCTCGTCGGCGTCGACCATGTACATCTCGGCCGTCGGCTGGTTGTTGATCGACGACCAGCTCTTGCCGTTGTCCTGCGTGATGTTCGCGCCCCCGTCGTTGGTCTCGATGAAGATGCGCGGCTGATCCGGGTTGAACCAGACGACGTGGTTGTCGCCGTGCGGGGTGTTGACGTTGACGAAGGTCCGGCCGCCGTCGGTCGAGTGGTGGAAGTTGAGCTCCGACACCCAGACGTCGTTCTCGTCCTTCGGGCTCACGAACACCTTGTTGAAGTAGAACGGGCGCGCGCGCAGCGACTGGCTGCTGTTGACGAGCGTCCAGCTCGAGCCGCCGTCCGCCGTGCGATACAGGCCCCCTTTCGCACCCTTCGCTTCGACCTGCGCGTAGACGACTTTCGGGTCCGACTGCGCGACGTCGACCCAGACCTTGCCGATCAGATCGTCGGGAAAGCCGCTGCTCACGCGCGACCACTTGTCGCCGCCGTCGGTCGTCTTGTAGACGCCGCCTTCCGCCGCCGGGCCGCCGCTGACGATCGTCCACGGCTTGCGTTGCCCGCGCCACGCGCCGGCGTAGATCTCGTTGGGGTTGGACCAGTTGATCGCGACCGACACTGCGCCGGTCTGATCGTTGATGAACAGCACTCTCTGCCAGCTCTTGCCGCCGTCTTTCGTGCGATACACGCCGCGATCCGGGCCCCAGCCGAACGGCTGGCCGATCGCCGCGACGTAGGCGATGTCGGGATTCTTCGGATGAATCTTCAGCTGACCGATCTGCCCCACTTCCTTCAGCCCCGCGTACTGCCACGTCTTCCCCGCGTCGATGGACTTGTAGACGCCGCGGCCGACGATCACGTTCGAGCGGATCGCTTCGCTGCCGGTGCCGGCGTAGACGATGTTCGGGTTCGAATCGGCGACGTCGAGCGCGCCGATCGATCCGGTCGGAATCTGTCCGTCGGAGATCGGGAACCAGCTGACGCCGTAGTTCTCCGTCTTCCACACTCCGCCGCCGGTCGCGCCCATGTAGAACACGTTGGGCTGCGTGCGCACGCCGGCCGCCGCCGTCGAGCGGCCGCCGCGCGTGGGACCGATCGACCGCCATCGCAGATCCTGGTATGCGTTCGATTTGACGACCGTGTTGGCGTCGGCTTGCGCGAGCGCGCGCGTCGCCGGGCGCGCGGCGCCGAAGATCGTGAGCGCGATCGCGGCGGCAGCGAGCAGCAGGAAATGTTTCATCACGGCCCTCTGGAGGAAGCCCGATTCTACTACCGTGCCGCGCGCCGCGCCGCGCGCATAACGGATTACGATAGAGCGCCGGGCGCGCACAGCCCGCAAAGACAATCCCGTCTTTGCGGGCGTCGCAGCCTTTGCGTTCCAAGAGGACCGATGAACGCCCAGCGCGTCGTCGCCGATCTGCGCGAGCTCGCCGTCCGTACGTCCACGCCTGACGGCGCGCAGCGTCTGGCGTGGGGGCCGGTGTGGCGCGACGCGCGGGAGTGGTTTACGGGGAAGGTCGCCGAGCTCGGGCTGCGCGTGGACACCGACTCGGCCGGCAACAACTCCGTCACGCTGCGCGGTGCGTCGCCGAAAACCGTGATCGTCGGCAGCCATCTCGACTCTGTGCCCAACGGCGGCTGGCTCGACGGCGCCCTGGGCGTGGCCGCGGGACTCGAAGCGCTGCGGATGCACGCGGACGCCACACCGCCGGTGACGCTCCGGCTGGTGGATTGGGCCGACGAAGAAGGCGCGCGCTTCGGGCGCAGCCTGCTCGGATCGGCCGCGGCGGCGGGGAGCTTGAACATCGAGGATGTCCGCGAGCTGAAGGATCGCCAGGGAACGAGGCTCGTTGACGCGCTCGTGGAGAACGGCGTCACGCTCGATCGCATGCTCGACGCGCACGGCGAGCTGAAACGGATCGACGCCCGCGCGTATCTCGAGCTCCACATCGAGCAGGGGCCGGTGCTCGAGTCGATGCAGAAGGCGACCGGCGTCGTGCTGGGCACGTTCGGCGTCGAGCGGCACATGATCCGCTTCACCGGACAGGCGGCGCATTCCGGATCGACGCCGATCCCGATGCGGCGCGACGCCTTTCTCGCGGCGGCACAGACCGCGCTGGAGTGCCGGGAGATCGCCCTGAAGCACTCGAAGCCCGGACCAGGTGAAGGCGTCGTGTGCACGGTGGGTGTCGTCAACGTCGAGCCCAAGATCGTGACGGCGGTGCCCGGCTCGTGCGAGATCTCGCTCGACCAGCGCGCGCTGAGCGCGGATGTGCTCGCGGCGATGCTGCGCGACGCGAAAGCGGCGGCGGCAGCTGCGGGGAAGGCGAACAACGTCACCATCCAGTGGCGCGAGCTGTGGCGGATCGATCCGCGCCCGTTCGATCCGGCGCTGGTGCGGCTGTGCGAGGAGGCGGTGCGCGAGGAAACCGGCGATGCGCCGCGCTTGCCCTCGGGTCCCCTGCACGACGCCGCGGAGATGGTGCCGCACATGCCGGTGGTCATGATGTTCGCGTATTCCTCGAACGGCCTCTCGCACTGCAAGGAAGAAGACACGCCCGGCCCCCACCTGGAGGCCAGCATCCGCGCGTACCTGCGCCTCGTGCAGAAAACCGTGGCGCACGTCGCTCAGCAATAGGAACCGGGTTCTGACGTCCTGGAGGGTCCGATGCGCGCTGTCTGTTGGTGGCTGATTGGTCTGGCGGCGCTGGCGTTCGGGGTGGGAACCGTGGCGGCGTTCACCCACCGGGTGATGCTGCTGGAGCCTGTCGGGTTCTGGCGCGGGGCGGTCGGGTTTCTGCTGTTCGCGATCGCGATACGACTGATGGACGCTAAGACGTAAGGCCTGTTCAACGGCCCCCGGCCGTACCCTTGGTCGCGGGCCCGATCTGTTTGAGCAGCTCGGCGACCGCTGCGTCCAGCTGCGTGTCCTTCCCGGTGTAGCTCTCCCCGACCGGCCGCGTCACCGGCACGTCCACCGCGCGGGGATGCATTTCCATCGGCGTGCCGTCGCTCGCGAAGATTTTCGATGCGGGCATCCGCAGGACCGATCCGTCGATGAGCGTGACGGCGCCCGTAAAGATGATCCAGCCCGCCGTCGGCTCGCCGACGACCTTGCCGAGCTTCAGCGTGCGGTACCCTTCCGTGAAATCCTCGGCGTCCGAGAGCGAGTGCTGGTTGGTGACGAGGATGGTCGGCAGCTCGAGGGCGCGCTGTCCGAGCTGCGAGCGTGACGACACGCGCGGATAGCCACGCGACATCATGTTCATGTAGCCGCGCCTGGCGAACACGTCGATCGCGTAGACGTTCACGAACCCGCCGTTGTTGTTCCGGACGTCGACGACAACCCCCTGCTTCGCGTGGTTGTCGGCGTCGAGGTCGACGTGGAGCTGCGCGAGCGCGCTGGACGACATGTCGAACATGTGCACGTAGCCGAGCCGTCCGCCGCTCGCCTTCGCCACGTACTCGCGCCGCTGCTCGACCCACTGGCGGTAACGCAGCGCCTTCTCCGTCGCCTGATCGATCGGCTTGACGATCACGTCGCGCGGCGCGCCGGTCGGCGACGCGGCCACCGACAGCGCGATCCGCCTGCCGATGGTGTGATCGAGCAGCGCGTCGAGGTTCTCGGCCGCGCCGATCGCATGCCCCTCCACCTGGAGAATGTAGTCGCCTGCCTTCACGCCGCCGAGGATCGCCGGGCCCAGCGGCACGACGGAGGCGATCTTCAGGCGGCCGCTGGCGTCGTACTCGGTGCGATCGAAATCGGCCGCCAGCCGGCCCAGCGAGATCTGCGTCCCCTGCGGCGGCGCGGAGATCCCCATGTGCGACGCGTTCAGCTCGCCGAGCATCATCGAGAGTATGCGGCGCATCTCGTCGGGCGTCCGCGCGCCCGCCACGCGCGGCTCGTACGAGGTCCGGACGGCGTTCCAGTCGACGCCGTTCATCTTCTCGTCGAAAAACTGGTCGCGCAGGTAGGTCCACGCCTGCCGGAACGCCTCCCCCTTCTCGCGCGCGAAGTCGACGTCGAGCTCCGCGGCGACAGCGATGGCCTTCGGCTCCCGCTTTTCGATCGCCACGTTGAAGAGCCGTCCGCGATCGAGGTAATAGACTTCCTTGCTGTCCGCGGTGAAGTGCGCGCTGCGCTTGGGGCCGGGCGTCGACGTCAGCTGACGCGCGATCGCGGGCTCTTTCGACAGCTCGTCGATCGGGAACACGTACAGGTTCTGCTGCCCGGCCGCGCTCGCTGTCAGCAGCAACCACTTGCCGTCGGGGCTCATCTCCTGCCGCGCCACATCCAGGCCCACCGGCAACGCCGTCGCACGACGACGGATCTCGTCGTACACAATCTCGATGGGCCGACCGGGGACTGCGGCCGCGATCGGTGGGGCGGGTGGGTCAGGTGGGCCGGCTGGGGACGCTGGTGTGGCCGGCGTCTTCGGTTGCTCTTCCCGGAACAGATCGCGGAACTGATCCTCGCGGAACTTCGGCGTGCGCGGCAGCAGATCGACACGCATCACGTCGCCCGGCTCCGTGCGCTGCGACGTCGCGAACGTCAGGTACGTCCCGTCCACGCTCCACGACAGCGACCCGGCGTTGGTGTTCGCCAGAAAGCTGACCGCACGCCCCACGCCGCCGGCAAGGGGGACGATCTGGACGTTCTGGAAGGCCTTGGTGCCGGCGGTGAAGTACGCGACGAAGCGCGAGTCGGGAGACCACGCGAAGTCGCGCGAATCGGCGAACGGCGGCATGTCGAAGACGCCGGTCGCCAGCAGCTTCTCGTCCTCCGAGACCGGATCGATCACGCGCAGCTCCTTCGAGTCGCGCTGGAACGCGATCCATTTGCCGTCGGGCGAGTACCGCGGGCCATCGTCTCGCCCCGCGCCGCGGGTGAGCTGCGTTTCCCTGCCGGTGGCGAAGTCGTACACGAAAAGGTGATGGGTGCCGCCGCGATCGGACATGTAGGCCAGCTGCCGGCTGTTGGGCGCCCAGGCCAGCTCCCCTTCTTCGCCCGCCGTCTGCGTCACGCGCGCGGCGTCGCCGCCGTCTTTGGCGGAGACCGAGAAGATCTCGCCGTGCACCGTGAAGGCGGCTTTCTTGCCGTCGGGCGACAGCGCCAGTTCCTGCAGCTGATCGCCGAACGTGCGGTGCTCGACGCCGGCGGCCGCCGGGGCGCCGCGCAGCGTGATCGCAATCTCATGCGACTGCCCGGTCGCGGTGTCGACCGTCCAGATCCCGAAGTCGCGCTCGAAGGCGATCGTCCTGCCGTCCCTGGAGATCGTCGGCCACAACACGCGGCCGTCGGTGAAGGCCGTCACCGGTTTGGCGCCGGCCTGCGCGTCGCCCTGCACGCCGAGGCTGGATGTGGACCAGATGTTCTGCGCGCCGCTGCGGTCGGACATGAAGTACAGTCCTTTGCCGCCGGCGGCCCACATCGGCCAGGCGTCTTTCGCGCCGCCGCTGGTGATCGGCGTGTACGTCGGCGTCCCGCTCGGGCCGGACGCGCCCGTTTTCGTCTCGCGTACGATCCAGATCTCGCTTTCGTCGAGGTGGCTGTGACCCTTGCGCCACCACTGGGATCCGGCGTTGGCGCGCGCGGTGATTGCGACTGCATCGCCGCCGGGCGACGCCGCGGCGAAATACTCCGTCGTGTACCGATCGGCCGCGACCGGCATCGGCGTGCCGCCGTCCGCGCTGACCCGGTAGACGTCGAGCATCCCGGAGACTTCGTGGCTGCTCGTCTGGAACAACACCGACCGGCCGTCAGCCGACCACCCGCTCACCAGCTCGTTGGCATCGTCGAAGGTCAGGCGTGTGACATCGCCGCTGACGAGGGTCAGGACGTACACGTCGCCGTTACCGGTCCGCGTCGAGGTGAAGGCGACGCGGGTGCCGTCGGGCGAAAACAGCGGGCGCGATTCGGTCGCCGGATGCGATACGAGCAGCCGCGCGTCACCGCCGCGAACGGGCACCTCCCAGATGTCGCCGCCGCTGACGAAGGCGATCGTGGAGCCGTCAGCAGAAATCCCGGGCTCGGCCAAAGAC
This sequence comes from Acidobacteriota bacterium, assembly GCA_043783985.1. Lineage (GTDB taxonomy): Bacteria > Acidobacteriota > Vicinamibacteria > Vicinamibacterales > CAVVIG01 > CAVQFC01. Next base: position 6,893 of record JAYVYV010000367.1, read on the forward strand.
GGAAGCGCCGACACGACGCCGCGTGGCGCCTGCGCAACCGCCACGACCGGAGGCGTGAACGCCGGCACGACGAGCGGCGCTGCCACGAAAATCACGACCAGCAGCTTCTTCATGCGTCGCCCTCCAACCAGGCCTTCAGATGTCAGGACTTCAAGCGCACGGAATTTTTTCGGGTTTCGTGTTTCAGCTGGGAGAAGCGTGTGCTCAGCCGGCGAGCTTGGGCGTGCGCGAGCACGCTCGGCTGACTCGACTGCATGACGTCCTGAGTGAAGGGGAAGGTCGGGGCCATGCCCGCCAACACGGAAAGGCGAAGAATCCGGCGGGGCATCCGCCGGATTATAAATCAGCGGGTCGTGGCGCGGGCGAGGGTTCGAGGCTGGGGGTTGCCGACGTGCCGACCGTTGATGCTTTCGTATTCGTAGGTCATGCGGAAGGTTGAAAGGCCCGCCATTCGTACGTTGGCGACCGACTCCAGAGCCGTGGGCATCCGGAAGCCGGCGATGCGCTGGTAGGAGCGCACGATCTCGACCTGTCGCGTCCAGAAGGACGGGGTCTTCGAGAGTTTCCCTTCCATCCTCACCAGTTCGCCATCGTCAGGATTGAGGTAGATGGAGCCGCTCACGAGCAGGATGTGCTTGCGGCGGGGCGTCAGCGCGATGGACATCAGGCCGTCGGGCTGCGTGCCGCGGTCTTCGAAGACGTAATTGGCCGGCGTAAGCGCCGCCTCATCCGCGGCCCCTGCGGACCACATCTCGCGCTCGGCTTCCAGCGAGGCATGGAAGACTTTCGAGCGGATGTAATCTGAACCTTCTTCCGAGACGATGTGGTAGCGGAAGCCCGAGCGGTCGGCCTCGGTCCAGACGTCCATCCACGCGCTCTTCTCGAATTTTTCGTTGCGCGCCTCGAGGTGGCGGAGGGCGCGATACTGGGTCGGTGTGGGATCGTCGAGGGCGAGGAATCGCTGCAGCACAGCTGGTGACGGGTTGGCAGGGCCGGCCGCGCCCGCATGCGCGACGAAAAGCCCGACGACCGGTAGTGCGAGAAGGCTACGGCTCAGCCCAGAAGTCATGCTCAAGCCAGGAGCAATTCCTGCGCCGTACCGGATTTCAGATTTTAGATTTCAGAGTTTAGATTGGAAAAAGCTGGAATTTCAGACTGGGAAGGACCGGGGAGCCAAGGCGCGGCGGGCTCGCAGCACGCGTTCTTTTGCTTCGGCCGCCGTGGGCGCCAGCACCGTCAGGTGTCCCATCTTCCGCCCAACCCTGGGCGAGGATTTGCCGTACAAGTGGAGTTTCACTTCAGGCATCGAAAGGGCCGACGCCCAGTTCGGCTCCCCGCCTTCCCAGATGTCTCCGAGCAGGTTTGCCATGGCCGCCGCCTGCAGCATGTCCGGCGAGCCCAGCGGAAGGCCGCAGACCGCGCGGAGCTGCTGCTCGAACTGGCTGGTGCGGCACGCGTCGAACGTCAGGTGCCCCGAGTTGTGCGGGCGGGGCGCGAGCTCGTTGACGACAAGGCGGCCGTCGCGCGCGATGAAAAACTCGACGCAGAGAATGCCGATGAAAGCCAGCGCTTCCATGACGCGCCGCGTGACGTCCACCGCCGCCGCGGCTGTGGTTTCCGGCACGTTCGCCGGCGCCACCGACACGTCGAGGATGTGTCGCGCGTGCACGTTTTCGATCGGAGCGAAGTGCGACCACTCGCCGTCGACGCCCCGCGCGCCGATCACCGAGATCTCGCGATCGAGATCGAGAAACGCCTCGAGGACCGCTTCGCGCCGGCCGAGCGCGTTCCACGCCGCTTCGAGCTCTTCCGGCCGGTGGATGCGGATCTGCCCTTTGCCGTCGTATCCCGACATCGCAGTCTTCAGCACCGACGGACAGCCCACGGTTTCCATGGCCGCGGACAGGTCCGTCTCCGTACGGATCGGCGCGAACGGCGCGACCGGCAGGCCGTGCTGGACGAGAAACAATTTCTCCTTCAGTCGATGCTGCGCGATCGCGAGCGATCGCCCGTTGGGCCTGACGATCGCGTGCCGTTCGGCTTCCTCGACCGCGTCGGCCGAGACGTTCTCGAACTCGAACGTGACGACGTCGACCCCCTGCGCGAAGGCACGGACGGCCTCCAGGTCGTCGTACGACGCGTTGATCTCGACATCGGCGATCTGCCCGGTCGGCGTGTCGTGGTCCGGTGCCAGCGTGTGCACGCGGTAGCCGAGACGGCGGGCGGCCATCGCGAACATGCGCCCGAGCTGACCGCCGCCGAGAACGCCAATGGTCGAACCCGGCAGGATCACGAAGTCTGAAGTCTGAAGTTTGAAATCTGAAGTCTGAAGTCTGAAGTCTGAAATCTCATAGCGTTTGGCGCTTCACGTCGGCGGCCAGCGCCTCCCGATAGGCCACGAGCTTCGCGCGCAGCTCCGGCCGCGAAGTGGCGAGGATCGCGATCGCCAGAAGGCCGGCGTTGGCGGCGCCCGAGGGACCGATGGCCACGGTCGCGACCGGCACGCCTTTGGGCATCTGCACGATGGAGAGCAGCGAGTCGAGGCCGTTGAGCGCGGCGCTCTGCACCGGGACGCCGATCACCGGCAGGATGGTCTGCGACGCGACCATGCCCGGCAGATGCGCGGCGCCGCCGGCGCCCGCGATGATCACCTGCAGCCCGCGCTCCGCTGCGGTGGACGCGTACTCCGCCATCCAGGCGGGCGTCCGGTGCGCGGAGACGACCTGGCATTCGTGAGGAATCCCGAATTCGGTCAGGATGGCGTCGGCCTGGCTCATCGTGTCCCAGTCCGACTTGCTGCCCATGATCACACCAACCAAACAAGGTTCAGGGCTCAGGGCTGAGGGCGAGGCCGCACGCGCGTCGGACACGCGCGTATGTTATCCGTTCCTTTGTGTCCATGGCCTCCTTTGTGTTCTCCGTGCCCCGGAGGGGTAGAATCGCGGGATGACGCGCGCTGCTTTCCTCGTCCTTCTGGCGCTCGCGGCGCCCACCGCCGCGCAGACGCCCGCCGCTCCGCCGAAAATCGAGCTGCGGTACACGCAGTTCACGCTGCCCAACGGGCTGCGCGTGATCCTTCACGAGGATCACAGCGTGCCGATGGTGAGCGTCAACATGTGGTACCACGTCGGCTCCGCACGCGAGCTCCCCAGGCGTACGGGGTTCGCGCACCTCTTCGAGCACCTGATGTTCATGGGCTCGGGGCACGTGAAGCCCGGCGAGTTCGACGAGTGGCTCGAGGCCTCCGGCGGCGACAACAACGGGTCGACCGAAAACGATCGCACCAACTACTGGATCACCGTCCCGGCCAACTCGCTCGAGCTGGCGCTGTTCCTCGAATCCGATCGCATGGGCTACCTGCTCGATTCGATGACCCCGAAGACCGTCGACGCCCAGCGCGATGTCGTGAAGAACGAGCGGCGGCAGTCCTACGAGAACCGTCCGTACGGCATGGCGGAGATCCTCATCGGCGAAATGCTCTACCCGGAGAGCCACCCGTACCACTGGCCGGTGATCGGCTACATGGACGACCTCACCGCCGCGAGCTACGACGATGTGGTGGCGTTTTTCAAGAAGTACTACGGGCCGTCGAACGCAAGCCTCGTGGTCGCGGGCGATCTCGAGGGTGGCGCGGCGCGCGCGCTGATCGAAAAGTATTTCGGCGACGTGAAGCCTGCCGAGGCGCCGGACCCGATGACGATTCCGGGCGTCGCACTCAAGGGCGTGCAGAAGAAGACGATCACCGACCGCGTGCAGCTGCCGCGGCTGTACCTCGCGTGGCTGACGCCGCGGCACTTCTCGCCCGGCGACGCGGCGCTCGACGTGGTGGCCGACATCCTGGCCGGCGGCAAGAACTCGCGGCTGTTCAAACGGCTCGTGTACGACATGCAGATCGCGCAGGACGTCAGCGCGTCGCAGGGATCGCAGGCGCTGTCCTCGTCGTTCCAGATCGTGGCGACGCCGCAGCCCGGGCACACCGTGGCGGAACTGCAGAAGGTGATCGACGAGGAGATCCGGAGGCTGCAGCACGAGCCGCCGACCTCGCACGAGCTGGAACGGTCGGTGAACCAGATCGAATCGTCGTTCTACAACCGGATGGAGCGCGTCGGCGGTTTCGGCGGCAAGGCCGATCAGCTCAACGCGTACTACACTGCCACCGGCGACCCCGACTGGTTCAACGAGGACCTCGCGCGCTACCGCGCGCTGTCGGTCGGCGACATCAGCGCCACCGCATGGCAGTTCTTGCCACTCGACAGGAGGGTGGAACTGATCGTCGAGCCAGACCAATCCAAGAAACCGTAGAGTCTCTCCGATGTCTGGCCCCTGATGTCGGAGTTCGGTGTAGGGGTTCGGTGTCGGAGTTCGGTGTCGGAGTTTGATTCGCTTATGAAAACCGCCTTCCTCGTTCTCGCCCCCGCCCTGTTCGCGATGACGCTCACCGCACAGCAGGCTCCCGATCGCTCGCGTCCGCCGCAGCCAGGTCCACCGCCGGCGCTGCACCTGCCGTCGATCCAGAAGCTGAAGCTGTCCAACGGCCTGCCCGTCTGGATCGTCGAGCTGCACGAGGTCCCGGTCGCGCAGGTCAACCTCGTCGTGTTCAGCGGCACCGCCAACGACCCGCCCGGCAAGTACGGCGCGGCGAGCCTCGCCGCCGCGATGCTCGAGGAAGGCGCCGGATCGCGATCCGCGCTGCAGATCGCCGACGCGGTCGATTACCTCGGCGCGGATCTCGGCACGGCGACCACGTCCGACCTCTCCGCCATCCGGCTGCACGTGCCCGTGGCGCGCCTCGCCGACGCGCTGCCGATCATGGCCGACGTCGCGCTGCGGCCGACGTTCCCGAAGGACGAGCTCGAGCGGCAGCGCCAGCAGCGCCTCACGGGCCTCCTGCAGGGACGCGACGACCCGCCGACGATCTCGTCCGTCGCCTTCTCGCGCATCCTGTACGGCAAGGGCCACCGGTACGGGACGCCGCAGATGGGCACCGCCGAGACGATCAAGACGTTCACGTCCGACGATCTGCGTGGTTTCTACACGGCCGCATTCCGGCCCGGGAACGCCGTGCTCCTCGCGGTCGGCGACATCACCGCCGCCCAGGCGATGCCGCTGTTCGAGAAAAGCTTCGGCGCGTGGAAAGGCGCCGCGGCCGGCGCTCCGGAAACACTGCCGGCGGCCGCCGAACCGCCGGCGCGGACGGTCTATCTGATCGACAAGCCCGGCGCCGCGCAGTCGCAGATCCGCATCGGGCGCGTCGGCGTGCCGCGTTCGACCGCCGATTTCTTTCCGATCCAGGTGCTGAACACCATCCTCGGCGGCTCCTTCTCCTCGCGCCTGAACAACAACTTGCGCGAGGTGCACGGCTACACCTACGGCGCGGCATCGTCGTTCGACATGCGCGCCGGCGCCGGCCCGTTCTCCGCCTCGGCGGGCGTGCAGACCGACAAGACGTCCGACGCCCTGAAGGAATTTTTCATCGAGCTGAACGCGATACTGAAGCCCGTGCCGGCCGACGAGCTCGCGCGCGCGAAGAACTACGTCGCGCTGCGCTTCCCGGGCGCCTTCGAGACCACGTCCGATATTTCGAGGCGCCTCGAGGATGCGCTCGTCTACAAGCTGCCGGACGACTACTTCGCGAAATACGTGCAGAACATCCAGGCGGTGACCGCCGCCGACGTCCAGCGTGTGGCCCAGAAGTACGTCACACCCGATCACGTCGCCGTTGTCGTCGTCGGAGATCAGAAGGTGATCGAGCCGGGCATCCGCGCGCTCAACCTCGGCCCGGTCACGGTGATGACGATCGACGAGGTGTTTGGACCGAAGCCGTAGGAAAACAACCGGGTGAGCGCCGCGGTTGGCCCGTTACGTCCTGCTCTTCGTCCCCACAACCACCAGTGCGATGCCGCCGACCAGCGCCGCCACGCCGGCGATCGGCGCGATCGGCAGGCTGTGCTGCTTGTCTGCGTCGACCTTCAGCGGTCCCAGGTCGACCACTCTTTCGCGGGTCGTGTAGCTAAAGCCGCCGAACGCCAGCGCCAGCACCCCGACCACGATCAAACAAATGCCAATGATCTTCACGGATGACCTCCTGCTGCTGAATGCCTTGCATGAGCCGGACCAGATGAGGTCTGGCCGTCTTCGGTGCAAAAGCAGCCCCGCTGCGCAACAAGGGTCGGCGCGGGCCACGTTGGTCGGGCGGATCGAGTAGACGTGTCCGCCCCCTGACCGCGGGGGGCGGAGTAGAATTCGGGCCTGGCTTTTCAAGGAGCGCCTTCATGTTGAACCGTCCCGCCCGCGCCATCGTTCTCGGCGTTCTGGTTCTGGCGCCGGCGCTCGCCGCGCAGGTACCCACCGCCTCCGATCCGCCGCGGTACGTGCTGCCGCCGAAAGCGGTCGTCGACGCGTTCGACGCCGATCCATTGCCGCAGACATTGCTCAGCCCCAACAAGCAGGTCGTGGCGCTGACCAGGGCGCGCTCCTATCCCACGATCGCCGAGCTCTCCCAGCCGATGTACCGTCTCGCCGGCGCGCGGGTGAACCCGAAAACCAATGGTCCGCATCGCGCGTCGGGCCTTCCCGGGACAGGCATCTACGCGATCACGCTGAAGAAGATCGCCGACGGCGCCGAAACGTCCGTGAAGATGCCTCCGCAGCCGCGTATCTCGCACGTGAAGTTCTCGCCCGACGGCTCGCACCTCTCCTTCCTCCAGACGAAAGACGATGCGATCGAGCTGTGGGTCGCCGAGGGCATGACCGGCGCTTCGCGCCCGCTGGTCTCCGGCACCGAGCGGATCAACGCGACGACCGGCGATCCCTGCGACTGGCTCAAGGACAACGTCACGATGATCTGCCAGCTGGTACCGGTCGGACGCGGCCCCGCGCCCGCCGAGCCGATGGTCCCGTCGGGACCGCATGTCGAGGAGAGCTACGGGAAGGCCGCGCCGGCGCCGACCTACGAAGATCTCCTGAAGACGTCGTACGACGACGCGCTGTTCGAGCATTACTTCTCGAGCCAGCTGGCCGCGATCAACGCGAACACCGGCGCGAAGACGAACATCGGCAGGCCGGCGGTCTTCTCCAGCGTCACGCCGGCGCCCGGCGGCCAGCACGTCCTCGTGTCGAGGATCAAGAGGCCGTTCTCGCACACGGTGCCGATGAGCGGGTTCGCCCAGGACGTCGAGATCTGGACGCGCGCCGGCGAGGTCGCGAAGAAAATCGCCGACCAGCCGTCGCACGAAGGCACGACGCTCACCGGCGTCGAGCCGGGACCGCGGGGCTACCGCTGGCGCACCGATCAGCCGGCGACGATCCTGTGGGTCGAAGCGCTCGACGGCGGCGATCTCAAGAACCAGGTACCGTTTCGCGACAGGGTCGTCTCGCTCGCCGCGCCCTTCTCGGGCCCGCCGGTCGAGGTCGCGAAAACCGAATGGCGCTACGGCGGCATCAACTACACCGACAGCGGCACGGCGTTGCTGACGGAAAACGATCGCGCCACGCGCCGCACGCGCAGCTGGATCGTGGAGCCGGGCGCCGCGCCGCGGAAGGTGTGGGATCGCAAACAGGATGCGGCGTACGACGATCCGGGGACTCCAGTGACCCGCCGCGACGCGGGCGCGAGCGCGGGAGGCGGCGGACGAGGCGGCGCCGGCGGCGGTTCGATCATCCAGAACGGCGATTTCATCTACGTCGCGGGCGTCGGCGCATCGAAAGACGGCGATCGCCCGTTCCTCGACAGGCTGAACGTGAAGACGCTGAAGTCCGAGCGGATTTTCCGCTCCTCAGCCGAGTCGCTCGAGTCGTTCGTCGCGCCGCTCAACGACGAGATGACGAAATTCCTGACGCGCTACGAGACGCAGAAGGAGGCGCCGAACTACTTCACGCGCGACGCCGGCTCCGACGCCAGGCGCGCGGTGACGCAGTTCACCGATCCGCAGCCGCAGGTGCGCGACATCCTGCGGCAGTACGTCACCTACAAGCGCAACGACGGCGTCACGCTGTCGGGCACGCTGTACCTGCCGCCCGGCTACAAGCAGGGGACCACCGTGCCGGTGATCATGTGGGCCTACCCGCGCGAGTTCGGCGACGCCGACTCGGCCAGCCAGGTCTCGGGATCGCCCAACTCGTTCACGACGATTCGCGGCGGGTCGCACATGTTCCTTCTGCTGTCGGGCTACGCCATCTTCGACAACCCGACCATGCCGATCATCGGCCCGGGTGAAACGGCCAACGACACCTACGTCGAGCAGCTCGTCGCGAGCGCGCAGGCGGCAATCGACAAGGTGGTCGAGATGGGAGTCGCCGATCGCGATCGCATCGGCGTCGGCGGCCACAGCTACGGCGGCTTCATGACGGCGAACCTGCTGGCGCACTCGCGGCTGTTCCGCGCCGGGTTCGCGGAGAGCGGCGCGTACATGCGCACGCTCACGCCGTTCGGCTTCCAGAGCGAGCGCCGGACGTTCTGGGAAGTGCCGGACCTCTACGCGAAGATGTCGCCGTTCTGGTACGCCGACAAGATCAAGGACCCGATCGAGCTGGTGCACGGCGAGGTGGACGACAACACCGGCACATTCCCGATCAACTCGGAGCGTCTCTACCAGGCGCTGAAGGGGCACGGCGCGACGGTCAGGTACGTGACGCTGCCCAACGAGGCGCACGGTTACGCGGCGCGCGAAACACTGCTGCACGTGATCGCCGAGCGCCTGAACTGGTTCGACAAGTACGTGAAGAGCGCCCGCGCGAAGAGCACGACCGACGCACAGCGATAGGCTGCTGGAGGCCTCCGCCGACTCGAGCCGGACGAAGCGGCCGACGGTTAAAAAGTACACTGCCGCCGTGCCCACCGCCATCGACGCATCGTCGGTCCTGGGTCTCACCGCGCTGGGCATGTTCACGGCGCAGATCCTCATGGGGCTGCTGCTCTCGGTCGGCTACAACCCGATCCGGCAGTGGCCGCGCCAGCGCTGGATCAAGCTGTTCACGTTTCATAACTGGCTCGGATATCTCGGCCTCGCCACGGCGTTCGCCCACCCGCTGTTGCTGCTCGCGTCGTCCGAGGCGGGCTTCCGGCTGTTCGACATCCTCGTGCCGATCTGGTCGCCGACGCAGCCGATTCCGAACACGCTCGGCGCCATCGCGGTGTACCTGATTGCGTTCGTCGTGCTCACGTCGTACCTCCGCCGCGTCTTCGGACGGCGCCGCTGGAAACAGCTCCACTACACGGCGTACGCCGCCGCGGCCGTCTTCTACGTTCACGGCGTGTGGGCCGATCCGCTGCTGAAGAATCGTCCCATCGATTTCATCGACGCGGAGAAGGTCTACGTCGAAGGGTGCGCGCTGCTGGTGCTCGCCGCCACGGTGTGGCGATTCAACTACGGGAGGCAAACCGCCCGTTTCGGCCGCGGACGGCTACCCTAGGAGCGCGAATGCTTCAGCCGAGCGATCAGTTTCATTTCGGGCGGACCACGTAATCCTTGAAGTAGCTGGTCGTATCCGTCTTGGCCCACACGCCGACCTTGCCCATCACCGGCGGCCGCAGGACGGCGTTGTTGGCCGGAATCAGATCGGGGTTCGGCGGCGCGTTGTTGCGGCCGGGTCCGGGCATCGAACCGAGCGTGTACTCGAGGGCGAGCTCGCCGTCGAGCCAGGTTTTCAGATCCGCGCCGTCGACCGTCAGCTTCAGCTCGTGCCATTTCGCGCGGTCGAGCATGAACCTCTTCGCGCGATCGCTGAAGCGCATGTTGCGCCGCATGCCGTTGTGAAATTCCCACAGCGCGACGTTGTTCTCGGTGTCGTTGTAGCGGACCGCGAGCCAGTCGCCGTTCGGCTTGACGTTGAACAGGATGCCGGAGGCGCGATCGGCGTCGCCCGAGATGGTCTTGAATTTCACGCTGATCGTGCCGTTGGTGAAGTCGTCGAGGCCGCGCAGCACGGCGACGGGGAAATACGCAAACTGTTTCGCGTTGTCCATCAGCTCCTCGTTCGAGGTGCCGTACAGCTTGCGGGCGCTTTCAATCAGCAGCTTCGTGGGATTGTCCTTGCTGGCAACCCACGGCCGGCCGTCGATCATCAGCACCTTGTCGGCGCCGTCCTGGGCGATGACCCAGGTGCCGACCATCGGCTCGAACGCCGCCGGCGGCCGGCCGACGGTCTCCTTGCTGAAGTCGACCTTGAAATCAGCCGCGTATAACGCAGCCGTCGCCACCAGCGCCGTGCCAGTGATCCGCAATCCAGTCCGCAATCCGCAATCCGCAATCCGCAATGTGCTCATCCGAGACTCCTGCGTATGAAGAACGCGCCGAGGATTACCGTGGCCGGCCAGATGCCATAGAACAGCGCCGCTGCGCCCTTCGGCGCCACGGCGAGCGGATGCCCGCGAAACAGCTCCGGGTCTGTCTCCACCGGCGGTTTGATGCCGGCCAGATCGTAAATCGTCTCGAGCGCGCTCTCGGCGGTGGTCGCGCGGCTCATCGCCTTCTTGCCGCCGAGCTCGTACCAGATCTCGCCGTAGTGCGGCGCCGACTGCTCGAACAGCCCAATCGAGGTCGCCGACACGTAACGCACGTGCACCGCGGGCATCACCCTGCGCAGCTTCCCAATCGCTTTGCGATCGAGATCGGCGCGGCGCGGATCTTCCGGCGCCAGGTGCACTTCGATCCCCAGCGGCGTGCGGATCGCCGCCAGCGCCTTCTCGTCCGCTTCAGGGAACGAGTTCATCCGGTTCTCCGAGAGGTCCCAGCTCGGCGACAGCGCGCTGGCCGAGACGACGACCACGACGCCGACCGCCGCCAGCGCGATCGATTCCTGCACGCGGCGATGCACCGGCACGCCGAGCCTCAGCCAGAGGGCGGCACAGGCGAGGCCAGCGGTGACGAGGGTGAGCGCGATCAGCACGACGTCGAGCTGGATCAGGCCGTGCTGAAACTGCGCGACCATGGCCGGCGGCGTGTAGCCGGCGGCGCGCTCCCAGATGCCGCCCTGCACCGCGGCGACGAAATTCAGGATCCAGGTGCCGACGGTCACGCTCAGCGCGAGGATCGCCGCTGTCGACGGATGCTCGGTGAGCGCGGCGACGGCCGAGGCGAGCGCGATGGTCAGGCCGGCGTTGATGAAATGGCCGAGCGCCACCGTCGCCAGCTCGGGCGCGTAGACGCTCCCGCCGTAGTATTTCCACAGCAGCACCGCCGCCACCGGCGCGAGCGAGACGACCGCCCAGCCGGCAAGCAGCACGAGCGCCTTCGCCGCAATGCGGCCGACGGTCGGCATCGGATGCTGCATTTCGATCCGCAGCGCGCCGCTCTGACGATCGCCGGAGACGAGGCGGATCGCCACGAACGGCAGCAGGAACACCGCCGCCACCTCGCAGGCGCTGAAGGTCGGCGCCCAGATGCCGACCAGCGGCGAAAACGCTTCGCCGACTCCGATCGCGGTGCCGTTCAACCCGCTCGCCTCGCCGTAGGTCCGCACCGCGCTGGTGAACGTCACGCCGACCAGCGGTCCGATCGCGAGCAGCAGCACCCACCACGCGCGCGACGCGACCAGCTCGCGGTATTCCTTCGCCACGAGCCAACGGAAAGAAGCAACCGCCGAGGGCGCAGAGCTCGCAGAGAGAAATGCCTTCTCCGCGTGCTCCGCGGTTGCTTTATGTGAGGGCAAGGAACACCTCTTCGAGGTCGCTGATCGCGGCGCCGCCGCGCGCGGCCGCCAGCGCTCCCAGCTGGTCGAGCGTCCCTTCGCCGCGGACCGATCCGCCGCTGAGCAGCACGAACCGATCGCACACGCGTGCGGCGTCCTTGATCTGATGAATCGACAGGAACATCGTCCGCCCCCCCGACGCGTAGGAGCGCAGCGTCTGCGCGACCTCGCGGCTCTGGCGGAGGTCGAGGCCGTCGAACGGCTCGTCGGCGAGCAGCAGCGGCTGCGGCATCAGCAGGCCGATCGCCAGCAGCGCGCGCTTGCGCTGTCCCTTGGACAGGCTGCCGATGGTCGCGTCGAGCAGCGGGCCGATGTCCAGCCGCTCGACGACCTCGCCGCGCAGATAGGCGCGGCCGCTGAAGAAGCCGACGGTGAAATCGATCGCCCAGCGCACCGTCTGCGCCGGCCACGGGATGATCGCGTCGGGCAGGTAGAACAGCGTCGACGCGCGCCGGCGATCGGACATCGGCCGGCCGTCGTGCTCGAGCGACCCGCCGTCGAGCGGCAGGACGCCGCCGAGGCACTCGAACAGCGTGGTCTTGCCCGAGCCGTTCGGGCCGATCAGGCCGAGCACCTCGCCCGGACGGACGCTGAACGACACGTCGCTCAGCGCGGTCAGCCGGCCGTATCGTTTGGTGAGATTCCTGGCGTGGAACAAGCCCTTATTTTCAGCCGCCGCCGGCGGATACTACCAACGGTCGTACCTACCGCAGCCGCGAGACGATCGTGCCGCGGCCATCCGTCGAATCGCTGAAGAACGTCTCCCACGCGGCGCGTAGGCGCTCGAGCTTGTTGAGGTCGTCGCTCGATTCGCGCGGCTGCGCCACCAGATAGATGAACGCCTGGCGGAACGATTTCTGCGCGCTCGCCGCATCCGGGCGCCGCGCCCCGTTGGCGGCGACGATGTCGGCGATGCCGACGTCTTTGCGCGTCCCGCGGATTTCGACGCCGACTTTGGGCGCGTCTTCGGCATTCTGCCCCGACGTCACGCGCGTGACCACGAACATCGGCGGCACGTCGGCCTCGGCGCGCAGCCCCATCGCGTACTGATCGAGCGCCGAATACCGGGACACGGCGCCCACGGTCCGGAAGACACCGTTGCCCATGTCTTCGATGTCGTTGCCTTCCATGTGTGACGCGTCGGCATCGAAGAAGAAGCTCCAGTGCGCCTCGTCGCGGCCGAGCAGTTCCTTCGAGTTGGCGGTCCCGTCCCTGAACTCGAGGAACGCGAGCCAGCGATGGCCGACTTCCTGGGCCAGCAGGCTGAGGGTGTTGTTCTCGCCGAGGAACCGCTGACGCGGATCCTCGGGGAACCGGGACAGGTTGTCCATGTTCACCACGCTGCGCAGCCGTCCGCGGCTGCCGAAATCCCGGCTCGAGTCGTAGATGTCCTGGCCGATGCCGGTGACCTCGTTGGCCACCGTGAACTCGAAGGCGAACGTGCCCCGCCGCGTCGTCTTCGTGTTGGTGAAGATCACGATCTGGTCGAAATCGTCGCCGTGCGTCTGATAGAACTTCTTCGTCAGACCGACGATGTCGAGATCCTGCGTGGTCGCAAAACGTTCGCCCACGGCGCCGCTGCCGCCGGGGATCATCGCGCCGGACGCCACCGTGCTGAGATCGACCGGGCTGAAAATGCCGGTCTCGCCCGGCGAGACACCGACGACCGCCGCCGAAGGAGCGACGGTCGTGCCGTAGACGAACTCGATGCTGCCATCCGCGCCCAAACGGAGCTGGACGTTGACCCGATTGGCGAGCGCGTCGAACTCCGGAACGTCGCACCACGTGAGCAGCAGCGCATCGCCGTCCATCCGGCGGAACACCCCGCCGGCCTTCGACGGATCGAGGTCGTCGAACACCGGCGCGATCCGCGGCGGGCCGGTGAGGAAACGCGCGACGTTCCGGTCCGAGCTCGCGTGCTCTTCGACGCCGAAGGTGACGTTGCCGTCGGAATTGACGAACGCGTCCGCGTATCGACCCGCGTAGAAGGGGAACGTGAACGGCAGCGCCACCCGCGCGCTGTCGTCGTCGCCGAGCGGAATCTTCTCGCCGACGGCGCTTTGAAACGCGCGATCGGACCGCCGCACGTCGTACCCGCCGGAGCCGTTGCGCGCGAACGCCAACGCGATGGCACGCAGGTCGTAGGCATTGGGCGGCAGGACGAGGTCGCCTTCGTCACGCACCACGGCCACCTGACCGATGTCTTCGGCGGTTGCCGTGGGGGTCAATGACGCCGGCGCCAGTCGACGTCTCGCGACGGCGGCCTCATGCTTCCACAGCTCTTCGTACGCGCGGCCGCGCCGCGTCCGTCGATCGTCGGTCGATGCCGCTTTCGGCTGCGCCGCCGTGGCGGACACCGCGGCGGGTGCGAGGGGAATCGAGCAGCTGCTGCTCGTCGCAGCGGGCGGCGGAACGGTTGTGGCGGGCGGTGGCGTGCCGCCGGTGTTGCCGCCGCACGCGCCGATCAGGAGACTCGCAATGGCCGCGCCGAAGCCGACCGCGCTGATGGTGGCGCCCCGTGCCGGTCGCGCAACGTTCGGTTGCCGCATCCCGCGGATTATATGCGGGAGGAGGCCGACCGCCGGCAACGGGACGGCTTCACGACTTCGTCGGCACGGCGTGAACGTCGTCCGGCCGCTGCGTGTAGCTGATCGCCATCCCGACGGCCACGACCACCGCCGCTCCGATCGGGTTGTGCCAGAGGAAGGCGATCCACGGCAACTGGAACGCCACCGTGAGCACCACGGCCATGCCCGCGATCAACCCCCAGAACGCGCCGCTCGCGGTCGCGCGCGTCGTCAGAATCCCGAGGATGAAGACGCCGAGCAGCGACCCGTAGAAGAACGAGCCGTAGCGGTTGACCACTTCGATCAGCGATCCCTGGTTGGCCGCGTAGATGGCGACGACGCAGGCGACCAGACCCCAGAAGAACGTCGCGAGCTTGGATACCAGGAGGTAGTGCGAGTCGCTGGCGGTGGTGACGAAATGCCGGCGGTAGAAATCGATGATCGTCGCGGTGGCGAGGGCGTTCAACTCGCCGCCGCTGGCCGACATGGCCGCGGCGAAGATCGCGGCAATCATCAGGCCGACGAGGCCGACCGGCATCTGCGTCATGATGAACGTGGGGAAAACGTAGTTCACGTCGCTGTAGCGGTGGTCGCCGGTCGTTTCCTTGACCACGACCGCCGCCCTGGACCGGATGTCCTTGAGGCGCGCGTCGCTCGCGAGAAAGGCGCCGCGATCCACCCGCGTCGCCGCGGCGCGCCGCCCGGCGATCTCGGCGTCGAACGCCTGCTGCAGACCCGCGTACTCCGCCGCCCTCGGCCCGGCCGCCACGTTCGCATCGTACGCGCGGTTGAACAGCATCGGCGGCGTGTTGAACAGGTAGAACACGAACACGAGCACGCCGGTCGTGAGAATCAGCAGCTGCAGCGGAATCTTGACCCACGCGCTCATCAGCAGCGAGCTTCTCGCCTCGTCAATCGATTTCGCGGTCAGGTAGCGTTGCACCTGACTCTGATCGCACCCGAAATACGACAGCATCAGGAACAGCCCGCCGATCATGCCGGACCAGAAGGTGTAGGTCTCGCTCAGGTTGAAGCTGAAATCCATCGCCTTCAGGCGGCCGGTCGACCCCGCCAGCGTCAGCGCCTGGCCGAAGCTGACGTGCTGCAGGATGCCGTACAGCAGGATCCCGACCGCGGCCGACATCCCGCCGACGACGAGGAACATCTGCTTGACGTCGGTCCACGCCACGGCTTGCACGCCGCCGATCGTGGTGTAGGCGATCATGGGGATGCAGATCGCGAGGACGGTGACCGGCAGCGTCCAGCCGAGGACGGCGGACATGACCACGGACGGAGCCGACAGCGTCACGCCGAGGGCCAGCGCGCGTCCACTGAGAAAGAGGAAGCTCGCCAGGGATCGCACTCGCACATCGAACCGCTGCTCGAGGTACTCGTACGCCGTGTAGACGCGGGCGCGGGTGAAGAACGGGACCACGGTCACCGAGAGGATGACCATCGCGAGCGGCAGACCGAAATACATCTGCACGAACCGTAGTCCCGAGGCGTAGCCCTGCCCGGTCGTGCAGCAGATCGTGACGGCGCTCATCTGCGGCGCCATCACCGACAGCCCAACGGCCCACCACGGCAGCGAACGGCTGGCGAGAAAGTATCCGTCGACCCTGTTCGTGCCTTTCGATCGCCGCAGACCGTCGATGACGATCCACGCGATGTAGGCGACGACGACCAACCAGTCAAAAGGACCCATAGGGCGAGGGCGCGGGGCTGAGGGCTACGAGAACATCCGGCCGAACACGAAAAGCGCCACGATGATGGCGGTCTCGATCAGCAGCACCTGCACGTAGGTCTTCGTCACAGCGCGGCGCTCCGTTCGGCGAGCGTGCGCTCGGCCCGGGCCAGCGCGGCGGTGGCGTTCGACCACCACGCGTCGTCGGCGTCGAGCTGTTGGCGCGA
>JAYVYV010000368.1:0-23054 GCA_043783985.1 Acidobacteriota bacterium
TTCCCCTCGTGGCACGCGTATTCGTAGATCCGATCGTCCGTGCGGGTCATCCAGAGGCGGCCGGCCCACGCCTGGGCGAACGACGCCGGATCCTCGACGCTGAAGTCGTACTGCAGCGTGTTCAGATCCGTCCGCGTGAACCGCTCCACGACGTGCAGCCCCGTCCCCGATCCCTGGAACCGGGTTTTATCGGTGAAGTTCGTCGTGTCGACCACCAGCGTGTCGCCGTCCCAGCGTCCGCGCGGGTCGCCCTTCCATTCCTGAATGCCGGCTGGAAGATGCGGCCGGCCGTCCATGGGGATGACGCGCGCGTCGTGAATCATCTCGTGAAAAATCATGACGTGACTCGGCGTCTGAACGATCTGCAGGTTGTTGTTGTCGGCCAGCGGGAACAGGGGCGGATCCGCGCCCCAGAGCAGGCAGCGCTCGTTGATCGACAGTTCTTCCGGATGGTCGCCCGGATGCGTCTTTCGCGCCCGTGCCAGCGCCTCAGCGCGCGCGAGCGCGAATGGCGTCATTGCCGGCAGCTTGCCGTTGGCCGGTTGCGTGATGGCCGATGTCCGTCGGTCGGGTCCGATTCGCCGCGGCGACCGCCAGATGCCGTTGGCCTCGCCGGTGACGGCGGCCTCTCCGTCGCCGAACCGGGCCTGCAGCCGCACGAGGTACTGCGCGAGGCTCTCGTAATCGGACGCGTCCTTGTCGGAGAAGAATTCCTTGTCCGAGAGCGCCGCCGGCCGCTCGAGCGGAGTCAGGGTGGAATTGTCCCAGAAGCCCTGCAGATCGGGATGGCCGTCAGGAGTGCGGGGGAGCGCCTTCTGCGCGGCGGCCGACGCGACGACGAGCGCGATCAGTACGGTCGTCAGAACCAGCGCCGTTCGCTTCAACTATTTTCGGCTCTCTTTTTCTCGAAGGTGAGCGCCCCGAAGGATGTTGCCCATCGTATAGTTTCCTGCGCGTCGGAGGTCGACGAAGAGGCACGCAAAGCGCGCAAAGGCCGCAAAGAACATCTGGCTTTGCGCGCTTCGCGGGCTTTGCGTCCGGTCGGTGTTACTGGCCGCCGCGGCCGCGGCCGGCCGGCTTCGACGCGTCGGTTGGGTCCGCGCCGTCGGTCGGCGCGCCGGTGCCCGACGATCCGAGGAACAGCTTCTTGCCGTCCGGGTACGTCACGTTGCGGCCGTTGGCGCGCAGCAGCGAATGGTCGCGCGCCTGGTAACCGTCGATGACGAGCTGTGTGCCGACCTTCAGCGACTCGCGCGTCACGCCGCGGCGGAGCAGGGTGTTCGGCGTGCCGCCTTCCACCATCCACTCTTCCTTGGTGCCGTCAGGTTTGGTCACTTCGAGATGAATCCACGCGTGCGGGTTCACCCACTCGACCTTGGTCACGGGTCCTTTCAGCAACACGGGCTTGTTCGGATCGAACTCGCCGCCGAACGCGTGGTGGCCCAGCATGGGGACGGTGGCGAGCAGCAGACCGGCCGCCGATAAGAGAAATTTCGTGCGCATCAGACACCTCACTGCTTGGTTTTCTTCGAGTCGTTGACTTCCTTCAGCCGTGCGCCGCGAAGGATGTCGCCCAGCGCATAGTTCCCCTCGTGGCACGCGTACTCGTACATGAGCTCGTCGGTCGCCGGCCAGGTGTACTCCCCGGTCCACGGCTTTTCCCACGTGCCGGGATCCTCCACCGTGAACCGGTAGAGCAGCGTCCTGGCATCCATCCGCGTGAACCGCTCGACGATGTGCAGGTCCGCGGTGGATCCCCGGTACCGGGTCTTGTCGGTGAAGTTCGTCGTGTCCACTACCAGTGTATCGCCTTCCCAGCGTCCGATGGAATCACCCATCCATTTCCTGATGGCCTTCGGGGCGTGCTCGCTGTTCATCCGCACGAGGCGCGCGTCGTGGACCATTTCAGTCAGGATGAGCACCGAGTCGGGCGACTGCACGATCTGGTGGAGGTTGTTGTAGAAGTAGTTCGGCAGCACGGGCGGACCCGACGTCGAGCCGAACCCCATCAGGCAACGCTCGCCCAGCGGACGCCGTTCCGGGTCGTCGTAGGCGCCGCCGCCCTCGAAGCCCGGATCGTCTTCGCGCGCCGACTGATCCGAGGTCGGCCTGACGTTGCGCGCGGTCCGCTGCCGCGCCGCGGGGGTCATCTGCGGAATGCGTCCGTCGGGCGGGTCGATCAGGATCGATCCGCGCCGCTGACCCTCGATCACCGAGTAGCGCGATCCCGAATCGATCCAGAAGCTGTTGTAGCCGCCCACGTTGCCTGCCGCCCCGGCCGATCCGTCGCCGCCCACCGGCGGCGCGTTGCGGTCGGCGTTGATCGGCGCGTCCTGTGTGCGCTTGCGCGCGGCGACGTCCTTCTCGAGCTTCGCCGCCTGCTCCTCGGTCATGACGAGCGGCGTGCCCGCGGGCCGCTCGACCGGTGTGAGCGTCGCGAGGTCGTACATCCCCTGCAGATCCGGATGGCCGTCCGGCATGCGCGCAATCGCCCGCTTCGCCGCGGCCGGGAGAGCCGCGTCCTTTGTTGTCCGCGCCGCCTGACCCTCCACACGCGCGGTCATCACCGACGCGAGCGCGACGGCGCCAGCCACCGCTCCGGTCATCAGGATTCGTTTCCGCATTCCAAATTCCAAATTCCCAATTCTTATTTTGTCAGCGGCTTCTTGCGGTATTGACCGTACAGGAGCTCTTCGACGAACTCCACGCACTTGAAGTCCATCAGCTGCGCGTTCTTCTCGATCCGGCGATAGAGGGGCAGGCTGATCTTCCAGGGGCGCGTGAACGTCTGCGGATCCTCGATCGTCGCCTCGTAGCTGATGACGTCCGGTCCGGTGCGCGTGTAGCGCTCGACCACGTGCAGTTCCTCGCTGTGGAAGTTGCCCGCGCGATCGAACCACGTGCTGTCGTTGAACCCCTTCGCGTCGACGACGAGCGTGTCGCCTTCCCACTTGGCGACCGACTGGCCCATCCACGAATCGATCGGCGGCGGGCCGGGATCCTTCAGGTAGATGTTACGCACGGCGCCGGCGTACTGATACGCGATGAAGATCGCGCTCTGGCTCTGGAGAATCTGGAACGGCTGCGGCATGTAGGTCGCGCGCGGCACGCCGGGCAGATAGCACTTGATCTCCGGATCGCGCTCCAGCCACTTGTCCTGATTCTCTTTCTTCTTGGCGAGCGCCTCCGGTTTGTACGGAATCGGTCCGCCTTCCACGACGCCCATGCCCGGAGGCACGGATCCGACCGCGCCCAGGGCGAGGACGGCCGCCGCGGGGACCGGACCGTACGGACCGGCTCGGAGCGCCATCGCCGGACGCGCCATGTGCGCTTCCAGATCGAAGTTCGCTTCGGTGTTGGCCTGCCAGATCCCGTTCAGGTCCGCCTTGCCGTCGGCGGCCCGAGGGGCTCGATACGCGGCCGGCGCTTGCCCGGACAACGGAATTGCCGACAGAGCCAGCAGCGCACCGCCGGCTGCCGCGGCAATGGCGATGATCGCACCACTCAACATTTTTCGCACTGGAAACAGACCTCCCGCAGGCGCTCATACTGTCCGCAGTCTCGTGGAATGTCAAGATTGCGCAAAGGGTTACGGAAATCGATCAAGGACGCGGAAGTCGTTGAACGTCGCCGCGTGTAGTCCCCCCTACTGTTGCGATGTGCTCTTGACGGCTTTCCGGTGCGCGTCGAAGAAGTCGATCACCGCGGCGACGTTCGGCGCGACGACGTCGCTGTGGAGCCCGCCGGGGACCTCGATGTACGTGACCTCCGTGCCGAGCTCCTTCAGCTTCGCCGCCATCGCACGCGATCCCGCGACGTTGACGGTCGGATCGGCGTCGCCGTGCACGATGATCTCCGGCACGCCGCGGATCTTCTCCAGCGTGTCGGGCGCACCGCTGCCGGAGAACGGCGCGATCGCCGCCCAGATGTCGGGATACTTCGGCGCGATCTTCCATGTGCCGATGGCCCCCATCGAATGCCCCATCAGGTAGATGCGGCTGTCGTCAATCTTGTACAGCCGGCGGACGCGCGCGAGCACCTGCATCACGTCCTGCTCGCTGAAGTCCTGCGCCCGCTTGGTGTTCGGATCGACAGGCGGCGTCCCGAGACCCCAGCCGTACGATCCGTCCACGCGATACCCCAGCGGCGCTGCGACGATGTAACCATGGGACTCGGCGAGCGGGGGCAGCTTCCCCTCGTAGTTGTCGAAGAACGAGTCTTCGGTGCCGCCCAGGCCGTGCAGCGCGATGATCAGCGGAAACGCCTTCGCACCCGTATACGTCGTCGGCACGTATGTGCGGTAGGGAAGGATTTCGTTGGCGGAGTCGAGCCGGTAGTGGCGCCGGATGTCGCCCGTCCGGCCGGCGAACGGATCCTTGCCCGCGTTGACGCCGGCTGCGATCGCCTCGGCGGCGGCGAGGTCCCGATCCGGATCGAAGGTGCGCAGCTCGAGCCGTCCGCGGTTGACGTTGTTCATCCGATCGACCGGAAACAGAATCTCCGCGCGCAGCGCCTCTGGCGCCTTCGCGGCGTCCGCCTCGAGACGCGCCGCGAGCGCGTCGACGCCCTTGCGGAGCGCGATCGGCAGCGAGCTGCTGCCTATCGGCTGGCGCTGATTCGACACCTCGACGTTCAGCAGGTAGGGGCCGTCGGCGACGTCGTGCAGATCGACGTCAAAGAAATACGGCGACTCGCGCAGATCGCGCGCGACGCCGTCGAACGTGCCGAGGTCCTTGACGAGGCGCGGTGGCTGCGGCGGCTGGCCCGGCGCCGGCGGCGCCGGACGCGCGTACAGCGTCAGGTGTGCGGCCACCGTGTTCTCCAGCGCCAGCGATGAGGCGTAGATCTGTTCGAGCCGCACCGTATACGGCTTCGAGGAATCGACGACCACGCGCGGGGTGCGCAGTGTGAGCGAGCGCGAGTAGTCGAGCGCGTCGGTCCACGGCGTGCCGTTCAGCAGCGCGATCCCTTTCGCGAACAAACGTCGCAGCTCGCCGTTGCGGCCCAACCGCGCGGCCTCGGCGATCTGCGCGTCGAGCGCGTCGATCTGGATCTTGAGCTCGCCCTGCGGCTTCAGGGTGTTCTTGCGCGTGGTGTAGCCGACGCGCACCGACGACAGGTTCGTGAGTGCCTGCGCGCGCGCGGTCGCGGGGATCATGGCGCACAGCGACAGGCAGACCGCCGCGAAAAAGAGCCGGACGTTCATGGTGTTCTCCTGCCGCGAATGCTACCCGAAAGCTGTGGTAAGGTCACCGCCATATGAAGGGACGCGGGGCTGGCGGCTGGGGGCTCCGGGCGTTCACGCTCCTCGCTGCGCAACAGGTTCAGCTAGTCGGACCCATCGCCATGAAGCTGTTCGTGCTGGCGCCCGCGGCGTTGAGCGTCGGCGTGCTGCTGGCACAGCCACCGCCGTCGGACTCGACGAGCAATCCGCTCGCCGCCAACCCCGCCGCGGCGGCGTCCGGCCGCACCGTCTACAACCAGGCCTGTCAGTCGTGCCACGGCACCGCCGGTCAGGGCGACCGTGGCCCCGCGCTGACCACCACACGCTTCGTCCACGGCAACGACGACGCGGATGTGTTTCACGCCATTCGCGCGGGGGTGCCGGGCACGCAGATGCCGCCGTTTCGCGCGCTGCGCGACGAACAGATCTGGCAGCTCGTCACCTACATCCGCAGCCTGCAGCGCGTGACGCCGGCCGGGCGCGCCGCGGCGGTGGCCGCGGCGCCAGAGGGGAACGCCGCCGCCGGTGAAGGCGTGTTCTTCGGCAAAGCCGCCTGCGTCGCCTGCCACGAGGTGAACGGCCGCGGCGGAATTGCCGGCCCCGATCTGTCCACGGCCGGACGGCTGCCAGCCGCGGCGTTGCGCCAGGCCATTATCGATCCCAACGCCGGTCCGCAGGCGGCGACGCTGGTCGTCGAAACGCGCGACGGTCGGACGATTCGCGGCGTTCGTCGCAATGAAGATACCTTCTCGGTGCAGATGGTCGACGCCGCCGGGCAGCTGTATCTTCTCGAGAAAGGGAAGCTGGCGTCGCTGCGCGTCGAGAATCGATCGCTGATGCCCGCCGACTATGCCGAGCGTTTGTCGCCGGCGGAGATCGCCGACCTCGTCGCCTATCTTCAGACGCGTCAGGGACGCGACCTCGCCCAGACGGCCGCGCAGCCGCTCGCGGGAGGGGTGACTGCCGCCCGTCTCCTCGGCGCCAGGTCCGAACCGCAGAACTGGCTGATGTACTGGGGCGATTATCAGGGCACGCACTATTCGTCGCTCGCGCAGATCGACGCGGCCAACGTGCGCCAGCTCCAGGCGGTATGGGCGATGCCGATGCCGGGCGACTCCGTCCTCGAAGGGACGCCGCTGGTCGTCGACGGCGTGATGTACGCGAGCGGCGGCGGAACGCCGGCCACCGTCACCGCCATCGACGCCCGCACCGGCCGGCAGATCTGGCGGTGGACGCGGCCGCAGCGCGCGCTCAATCCCTACGAGATCAATCGCTTCAGCCGTGGCGTGTCGATCCTCGGCCACCGACTGTTCGTCGGCACGCTGGACGCGGCCCTGATCGCCCTCGACTCCAGGACCGGATTGCCCGTGTGGGAGACGCAGGTCAGCGACACGCTGGACGGCTACAGCATCACCAGCCCGCCGCTCGTCGTGAACGACAAGGTGATCCTGGGCGTCGCGGGCGGCGAGTTTGCCACCCGCGGATTCATCGACGCGTACGACGCGGCGACCGGCAAGCGGCTATGGCGCTTCGACACGATTCCCGGACCCGGCGAGGTCGGCCACGACACCTGGAAAGGCGACAGCTGGAAAACGGGCGGCGGCGCCGCGTGGCTGACCGGGACGTACGATCCGGAGCTCCACACGCTCTACTGGCCGGTCGGCAATCCGGCGCCGCAGATCGATCGTTCGGTGCGCGGCGATCTCGACAACCTGTTCAGCGATTCGGTCGTGGCGCTCGATCCGGATACCGGCCGGCGCAAATGGCACTATCAGTTCACGCCGAACGACGGGCATGACTGGGACTCGGTCCAGGACATGGTGCTGGTCGATCGTGTGTGGCGCGGCGGCAGCCGCAAGCTGCTCATGCACGCCGATCGCAACGGCCATTTCTACGTGCTGGATCGCGCCGACGGCACGTTCCTGTCCGGAACGCCCTTCGTGTTCCAGAACTGGAACACGGGCTTCGACCACGCGGGCCGGCCGCTTGCCGTGCCGGGATCGAACTCGAGCGGCGCGGGCAGCTTCCTCGTATATCCCACGGTCAGCGGTGCGACCAACTTCCAGGCGCCGTCGTACAGCCCGATCACCGGATGGCTGTATCTCGAATATGCGGACGGCGGACAGCAGTACGCGAGTGCTCCCGAGCCGATCGAACGGGGCCGGCAGTATCTCGGGCGCAGCCCTCTGATGGGACGGCCGCCGGTACGCGGTCCGAACGATCCCGCTCCCAGCGCCGGGATCAAGGCGATCGATCCCGAAGATGGAAAGACGATGTGGGATTTCAAGCTGTTCCGCGGATCCAACGCCAACGGTCTCATCGCGACGGCGGGTGGCGTGGTCTTTGGCGCCTCCCGCGACGGGAACATCGTCGCGCTCGATGCCAGGACCGGAGCGCACCTCTGGCACTTCCAGACCGGGGGCGACACGGCCGCGTCGCCGATGAGCTACGCGGTGAACGGCCGGCAGTATGTCGCCGTGTCGGCCGGCAACACGGTTTTCAGCTTCGCCCTGCCGGAATGAACGCGGGCGGGCGACGCGCGATCGCGATCGGCACGATGTGCGCGGCCCTCTGCGTCCCGATCGGGCGCGCGGCGCCGTCCGCCGCGGAGCGATACGGCGTCCGTCAGCACGACGGCATCGTCCAGCTCGAGGACGCCGGCGCGCAGACGGTCGTGTCGATCGCGCCGTCGATCGGCAACCTCACCTTCGCGATGACGGTCAAGGGCCAGGAGATCCTGCGGTTCCCCTACGCCTCGCTCGCCGAGTTCAGGAGCCGTCCCGCGCTCGCGGGCATTCCGTTTCTCGGGCCGTGGGCGAATCGCCTCGACCAACAGGCGTTCTATGCCAACGGGAAGAAGTACACCTTGAACATGGAACTCGGCAACGTCCGCGGGGCGCATCCGATCCACGGGTTTGTGAGCTCGACGGATCGGTGGCAGGTCGTCGAAGCCAAAGCCGACCGGGGTGCGGCGTGGGTGACGAGCCGGCTGGAGTTCTTCCGCCTGCCGGATTGGATGGCCCAGTTTCCGTTCGCCCACACGGTGGAGATTACCCACCGCCTGCAGGGCGGTGTCCTCGAGATCGACACCCGGATGCACAACCTGAGCGCCGAGCCGATGCCGGTGGCCATCGGCTTTCACCCCTATTTTCAGCTGACCGACTCACCTCGCGACGCCTGGACCGTTTCGATCGGCGCCCGCACGGAATGGGTGCTCGCGAGCGACAAGATTCCGACCGGCGAAACACGGCCGATCGAACGCCTGTTCCCTGTGCCTGGAGCGGCGGCGCTGAAGGACTACGATCTCGACCACGTCTTCGGCGATCTGGTCCGCGACCCGTCGGGCCGCGCGGTGATGTCGGTGCAGGGACGTTCGCAGCGGATCGACGTCGCCGTCGGGCCGAACTACCGGGCCGTCGTCGTGTATGCGCCGTCGCCCGGCGCACCGAACCCCGGCGCGCAGAACCGCAACTTCATCTGCTTCGAGCCGATGGCGGCCATTACCGACGCGCTCAATCTGGCGCAGCGCGGTCTCTACCAGGAGCTGCAGAGCATTCCTCCCGGGCAGACGTGGGCAGAGCGATTCTGGGTGCGCCCCAGCGGGTTCTGAGAATCTGAGAATCTGAGAATCTGAGGATCTGAGGATCTGAGGATCTGGGGATCTACGGATCTGAGGATCTCGGATCTAAGGCTTCGGCAAGACGAACTTGATGCCCTTCAGCACGGCCGCGTCCGACGTCAGCTCCGATTGACCTGCGGGAAAATTTCCTTTCTGCAGCAGGAACGCGATCACATCGGCTGCCTGCTCCGGCTTCAGCGTGCCCGGCTTGTCCGCCGGCATCGTCCCGCGGGTGCGGTTGACGAGATCGCTCATCGCCAGGTCGTCCCAATCGACGTTGAATTCCTTGCCGGCAAGCGCGGGCGCCTGGCCGCCGCCGGCGAGATCGTCTCCGTGGCAGCTCGCGCATGAATCGGCGTAGATCGTCTCACCGCGCCTGGCCTGCGCCGCCGTGTAGATCCCGTCGAGCGTGGTCTTGCTTTGCGCCGACGCGAGGATGAGAGCCTGGACGAACACGAGGGAGGCGATCAGGATCCTGGAGTTCATGACGGGTTCTCCGCGAGGCGGGCGGCATGCCGCGCCAGATAGGCCACGCGCGCATCGAAGGTGGCGAAACGGCGATCGGTGGTCTGCCCCTGCGCATAGCGATAGAAAATCTGCTGGATGACGACGGCGATTTTGAAGACGGCGAAGATCTCATAGTAGCCGATACCGGAGAGATCGCGGCCCGACCGCGCGGCGTAGCGATCGAGAATCTCTCGACGGGTGAAATAGCCCGGGCGGTCGGTCACCGACGTGAGCGCGTCGCGCTGCTCGGGCGGCGCGGTCGGAAACCAGTATGTCAGCACGATCCCGAGGTCCACCAGCGGATCGCCGAGCGCGCTCATCTCCCAGTCGAACACCGCCACGAGGCGGCCGACATCGTCGGGGTCGAGCATGACGTTGTCGAGCTTGAAGTCGCCGTGGACGATCGACGGAGTCGCCGGATCCTTCGGCAGGTGGTCGCGCAGCCATTCGGCGAGCGCGTCCATCTCGGGCAGCGGCGTCGTCTTCGAGCGGTGCCAGCGTTCGGACCAGCCGCGGATCTGGCGCTCGACGAAGCCGGCCGGCTTCCCGAGCGTGCTGAGCGGCGGCGCCGTGACGTCGATCGCGTGGAGATCGGCGAGCGTGTCGATCATCGCCGCGCTGAGGCGGCGGCGCGCCTCCGGATGCGCGAGCGCGAGCGGCTCGTCGGCGCGTATCACCACACCGCGCCGGCGCTCCATCGCGTAGAAGACCGAGCCGATGACGCCGGGATCTTCGCAGAGGAGGTAGGGCCGCGGCGCCAGCGGAAACACCGCGTGCATCGCCGACAGCCAGCGGAACTCACGCGCCATGTCGTGCGCGGTCGGCGGCACCGGACCCAGCGGCGGGCGGCGCACCACGATTTCGGCACCGCCGAAGCGCACGAGATACGTGAGGTTCGAATGGCCGCCGGGGAACTGCGCGACCTCGGGCTCGCGGCTGACGTCCAGCTCCGGGACGCCGCACGCCGGCAGGCGTTCGCGCAGCCAGGCGCCCAGCCGCGCCCAATCGAGCTGTTCGCCGGGCCGAACGTCCCGGGCGTCCCGTTCCATGGAGAAAAGGCTATCATGCGCGCCATGCGCTTCGAGCATTCCGACAAGGTCATCGAGCTTCAGCGGCGTCTGGACGCGTTCATGCACGAGCACGTCTACCCGAACGAAGCGACGTTCCACCGCCAGATTGCCGACGGCGATCGCTGGCAGCCGACGGCGATCGTGGAAGAGCTCAAACCCAAGGCGCGGGCGGCGGGGTTGTGGAATCTCTTTCTGCCCGAGAGCGCCTACGGCGCGGGGCTGACCAACGTCGAGTACGCGCCGCTCTGCGAGATCATGGGCCGCGTGCCCGGCTTCGGCCCCGAGGTCTTCAACTGCTCGGCGCCCGACACCGGCAACATGGAAGTCCTCGTGCGCTACGGCACGGAGGCGCAGCGCCGGCAGTGGCTCGACCCCCTGCTCGCCGGCAGGATCCGATCGTGCTTCGCGATGACGGAGCCCGACGTCGCCTCCTCCGACGCCACGAACATCCAGTCGCGCATCGAGCGATCGGGCGACGACTACGTGCTCAACGGCCGCAAGTGGTGGACCTCCGGCGCCGGCGACCCGCGCTGCGCGATTGCGATCTTCATGGGCAAGTCCGATCCCGGAGCGGACAAGCACAAGCAGCAGTCGATGATTCTCGTGCCGATGGACGCTCCCGGCGTCACGATCCGCCGCATGCTCCCGGTCTTCGGGTACGACGACGCGCCGCACGGGCACGGCGAGCTGACCTTCGAGGACGTCCGTGTACCGGCGTCCAACATGCTGCTCGGGGAGGGGCGCGGCTTCGAAATCGCGCAGGGGCGCCTCGGTCCGGGCCGCATCCATCACTGCATGCGGCTCGTCGGCGTCGCCGAGCGCGCGCTCGAGCTGATGTGTGCGCGCGTGCAGAAGCGCGTCGCGTTCGGGAAGACGCTCGCGGAGCAGGGTACGGTCCGCGCCGACATCGCCGAGTCGCGGATGGACATCGAGCAGGCGCGGCTGCTGACGATGCACGCGGCGCACCTGATGGACACGGTCGGGAACAAGATCGCCCGCGGCGCGCTGGCGATGGTGAAGGTCGTCGTCCCGCGCATGACGCTCCGCGTGCTCGATCGGGCCATCCAGGCGCACGGCGCCGCCGGCGTCTGCGACGACTTTCCCCTGGCGGCGATGTGGGCCCACTCCCGCACGATTCGCCTCGCCGACGGCCCGGACGAGGTGCACCGGGAGGCGATCGCGAAGATCGAGCTCGGGAGGGCTGAAGGCTCGCGGGCTGAGGGCTCGAGGGCTGAAAGCGCGGAAGGGCTTGGCGCTCGGAGGGGCTGAGGGGCGGGGCCGACGCCGCGCGCGCTGCCCGACCTGTGCAGTTCCGAACAAGCATCCTGACGCGATTCCGTTTATGATGCGCGCGAGGAGATTCCCATGAAGAAAACTCGAGGCGGACGGATGACGGCAGCGAAAGCACGCGCGAAGAAAGCCAAGGGCGGCAAAGGCCCCGTCGCCAAGCGCAAGGCGGGCGCCAAGATCATGAAGACGTAGCGTCCTTCACCGGTCCTGGTTGCCTCCGGGCGCCAGGGCCGGCCCTTTCGCGGGGTTTCTTCTCAGCGCTTCTTCTCTTCTTTTCTTCTTCCTCAGGGCTTCAGCGCGTCGATGAAAAACTCCATCATCCGATCCTGATTCACCGGGCTGTGGCCGCGGTCCGGGCCGACCTGGACGTCGAAGCTCTTGCCCGCGTCCTGCAGCGACTTGATCAATTGCAGCGCGTTCGACGGGTGGACGTTGTTGTCCGCGGTGCCGTAGTAGATCAGCAGGCGTCCTGTCAGATCCTTCGCGTACGTCATCGCGCTGCCCGCGTCGTAGCCCGCCTTGTTCTCCTGCGGCAGCCACATGTAGCGCTCGGTGTAAATCGTGTCGTAGTTGCGCCAGTCGGTCGGCGGAGACGAGGCGGCCGCGGCGGCGAAGACCTCCGGGTGCCGCAGCAGTTCCATCACCGAGGTGTAGCCGCCGTACGACGTGCCGAAGATGCCGACGCGGCTCCTGTCGAAGTACGGGCGGCTCCACAGCGCCCGGACGCCTGCCGCGATATCGTCGATCTCGGCCTGCCCGAGCTTTTGATAGATCGCGTCGAGCGTCCGCTTGCCGAGCCCCGGCACGGCGCGCGAGTCGAGGTTCAGGACGAGGAAGCCGTACTCGGCGAGCGGGTTCGGCGCGACGAAGGTTTCGCGCGCCGTGATCGCGTTGAACTCCGGTCCGCCGTACACGGAGACGAGCGCCGGATACTTTTTCGACGGGTCGAACCGAGCCGGGAACTGCAGAATCCCCCGCAGCGTCGTGGTCCCGTCGGCCGCCATATAGGTGAACAGCTCCGCGCGCTTCAGGCCCATCGCCGTCAGCCTGGATGCGTCGGCCTTCGCGATCTCCGATACCACGCGGCCGTCGGACGCGTCGACGAGGCGCGCCGCCGGCGGCAGCTCGTGCGTCTGGTAGATGTCGACGAAATGCGCGCTGTCCGGCGCGATGCCGCAGCGCCCGCCCGGGCCGGGCCGCTCGGGCCGCGAGCCGAGATTGGCGATGCAGTTGCCGATCGTGTGATGGAACGCGGGATCGGTCAGCCGGCGATCGCCTGTGCCGTCCAGGCCCACGCGATGGAGCTGCAGCTTCAGGGGGCTGTCGCCGTCGCGCGCGGTGTAGAAAAGGACCCCGGCTTTCTCGTCGATCTTCACCAGCGTGTCGGCCTCGAACGTCGTCGACGCGGTGAGCGGCACGATGAGCCTGCCGCTGAGATCGTAGAGATAGAAATTGTTCCAACCGTTGCGCTGCGACTCCCAGATGAAGCGCGTGCCGTCGGCGAGGAATACCATCCGTGGTTCGGAGACGAGCCAGCCGGTGGGCCACTCCTCGCGCAGCACCACGCGGCACGCGCCGGTCACCGGATCGGCCGCCGCCACTTCCATGGCGTTCTGGCGCCGGTTGGTGCGGAGGAAGAGGAGCTCGCGTCCGTCAGCGGACCACTGGACGCGGTAGACGTAGTGGCCGACCGACGCGTTGTCGAACGCGTTGCCGCCGCGCACGTCCACGCGCACCGACTGGCGGCTCGCCACGTCATACACGTAGAGATCGACCGTAGGGTTCGGGGTGCCGGCTTTCGGGAAGGCCTCCGTGTCCAGAGTGGCCTGGATCTGCGTCTGGTTCATCGCGACGTAGTAATCGCGCACGTCGCGCTCGTCGAAGCGGTAGTACGCGATCATCCGGCTGTTTGGCGACCACCACATCGCGGTGCGCTGGCTGAGCTCCTCGCCGTAGACCCAGCTCGCGGTGCCATATTTGATGCGGCCGCCGACGCTGCCGTCGGCCGTGATCGCCCGCGCATCGCTGTCGTCGGCGGCGCCGATCCAGACGTTGCGATCCTTGTAGAACGCCTTCAGGCTGCCGTCCGGCGATCGTGTCGTCTCGAACTGACGGCCGCGATCCGGAATGGCGACGCTCGACCCTCGCGCGAGCCCGTCCGGGCGGGGGGCTTCAGCGGGCGCCGCGTCGATCTCCGACGAGCGCCCGCGCGAGAGATCGAAGCGGTACCGCTTGCCGTTGCGCTCGTAGTCGAAGGCGCGGCCGCCGTCGCTCCAGGTGACGCCCGTCACGCCGCCGGTGACGGCCCCGGGTGCGTCGCGGGCGAGGCGCTGCGCGGCGTCATAGCCGGGCATCGTCTTCAGTCGACTCTGAGCGGCGAGCGCCACCTGCAGGATCGCGAGGGCCAGCGCGACGGCTGAGCTTCGATACGTCATCTTCCGTCTATAGTAGCGAAGCTCATGTGCGAGCGGCATCTGGTAGCAGCTTTGCAACCGCTCTCTTGCTCGCGTCCATCCGACTGCAAGGAGTCACCTATGAAAGCTGTACTCGGAAGCCTCCTCGTTGTTGCAGCGCTCGTGGCGGTCCCGGCGGCGTCGCGCGCCGCCTTCCCCCAGGCCAAGGCCGCCAAACCGTCCGACAACACGCTCGAAAACCGTATTCAAAAACGTCTCAACAGTTCCACGTTGAAGCGATACGACATCGACGTCCACGTCGACGCCGGCGTCGCCAAGCTCACGGGCACCGTCGCGAACGAGGCCGATCGCCGCAGAGCCACCCAGCTGGCGACCATCCCCGGAATTGCGCGGGTCGAGAACCAGCTCGCCGTTGACCTGGCCGCCGCGAAGGGTACGATGAAGGGCAGGGCCAGGGAAGGTGCCGAGAAGACGAAGGAGGGCGCGGAGAAGGTCGGCGAGAAGGCCAAGGCCGGAGCCGAGAAGGCCGTCGACAAGACGAAAGAAGGACTCAGCAAGGCCGGCGAGGCGATCACCGATGCCTGGATCACGACGCGCGTGAAGACGAAGTTCGTCGGCGAGGATCTGCTGAAGAACAGCGACATCAACGTGGATACCACCGATCACGTCGTGACGCTGCGCGGCACGGTGATGAGCGCGGCCGGCCGGGCCCGCGCCGTGGCGCAAGCCAAGGAAGTCGAAGGCGTTCACCGCGTCGTCGATCGACTCACGATCGGACCGAAGAAATAAATCCTGGAATCTCAAGATACAATCTGAAATCTGAAATCTGAATTTCACGAAACGATCCTCAGGGGAACGAGCGCGCGCGTGCGCTCCTCGCCATGCGCGGCGGCTACGGCGATCAGGTAGTCGCCGCGCGCAATCGACGTCAGCGGCACCTCGAGCTGGTACCCGGCGCCCGCCAGCGTCCTCACCGGCAGATCGAGGAGCGGCGTTCCGGCTCTGGTGGTCAGCCGCGCCGACACCTCCGCGTCCTGCGCGGCCGTCCCGTAGACCGAAAACCGCACCGTCAGATGGTCGGTCCGGCGGAATTCGCGTCCGGCGAAGGGGACCGCCGGCCGCCCCTCGGCGACCGCGCGCGCGTCCGCGACTGTCCGCGTGCGCACGAGGACCGGCGCGCCAATGGCGAGCGCCGGCGCGGACAGGTCCGGCACGCTGAACGGCCGCCGGTCCTCGTCGAGGATGGTGCCGGCCGCGTCGCGCACGGCGATCTGCAGCTGCAGGTCGCCCGGCGGCGACGGAAACGTGAGCGCACCGGCGTCGAATCGCGCGTCCCACGATCGATCGCCGCCCGCGCCTTTGACTGCGATCGACACGGTGCGCGCCGGATCGGCCCGTCCTGTCCCGGCGCGCGGCGACCACGCGACCGTGACCGAGGACCCGCCGGCGGTGCCGCGCTCCGCGCCGACCCAGACGTCCACGATCCGCTCGGCGCGCGCGGCCGACAGGACCGTCATCGCGCGCGTCACGTCGGGCGGGATCGCATTCGCAGCCGCGGCGTCGGTGCGCGCGTGCTCGATGTCCGTCGCATTCGGCGCCCAGTAGCCCTTCCGGGCGCGCACGTCGATGCCCGATCGCTTCACCTTCACGCTGATTTTGTGGAACCTGCCGTCCTGGGGGTTGCGGGACGAGGCGTAGCCGAGCAGGTAGAACGCGCTGGCCTCCCGCACGACCTGGCGCAGCGCCTTCTCCGGCGCGTTGGTGTTCACGAACGCCTCGGCTCCGGTGTTTTCCGCGATGATGCGAAGGACGTCCGCGGTGCCGCCGGTCAGGCCGGCCGGGTCGAGCGTGTAGATGGCGGTGTTGTTGTTGTTCGCGGTTTCCGTCAGCTCGCGCAGCAGCGACAGCTGGTCCGCGCCGAGGCCGTTCAGACCTTCGCTGACGAAGATGATCGACTTGCGGCCCTCCTTGATGCTGCCCAGATGGACGGCCACGGATCGCAGCGCCGATATGGTGACCTCGGATCGCACGCGCGCGATGTCGCGGCGCTCGAGCATGTTGTCTTCCGCGGCGCTTCGCGTGGGCGTGTAGATGCCGAACCGTCCCTCGAGCTTGGCGATCCTGCCGGTCAGCTCCCGCCGATCGCGGGTGAACCGCAGCGCGTCGACCGGCAGCAGCGGATCCATCAGCGCGACGAGATCAGCCGGGCCGAACGCGTCCGAGACGAAGGTGGTCAGCGCCTTGCGGCCTTTGATCGCTTCCGACAACCGGCCGATATGGTATTCGTCCCAAAAAATCACGAACACGCGGACATCGTCTCGCGCCGCCTCGGCGGCGGCGTGCTCGGGCGATCGGATCGGCAGCGAGTCGTCGTTTCCCGCAGGCGGCCGGCCGTCGGCGCTCACGAACTTGAACGATTGGATCGCCTGCGGAGCGCCGTCTTCCGCGACCGCGAAATCGTCCGCGTTTAGCGTCGTCACCGGCTCGCCGTGCCGATCGACGACGGTGACGTCGACGCGGACGAGGTTGGCTTCGGCGCGGAACGTCGGCGGCTGCGGCGGCTGCTGCGCCGACAGCATCGCGAGCGCGGCCACGCAGCCGGCCAGCGTGAGGGCCGACCGAGGTGCCGGCGCCGGCGGCCGCACGGGTCCGCCCCCGCCAGGACGGCGTGCGCTAGAAGGTGACATTCCCGCCGACATGCACCCGAGTGGTGGCGCCGCGGCCGTGCGCCACGGCGATGTTCAGGCGGAAAAAAGCCGCCGCGAACCAGACGCCCGCACCGTAGGCCTCGCGCCACGTCTGATCGCCGAGCCGCTCGCCCGTGTCGTAGACCGTGCCGCGATCCACGAAGGTGCTGACGCCGAACCTGGCGAGCTTGATGGGCGACGTCAGCGGAACGACGATCTCGGCCGACATCGCGACCAGCGTATCGCCGACGAAGCTGCCCGTGCGGAATCCGCGCAGCGTGCTGAGGCCGCCGAGCTGCGGCCGCAGGTAGGGCGGCAGCGGGCGATCCGAGTCCTCGCGCAGCACACGTCCCTCGAGCACCGCCTGGCCGACGAGCCCGAGGTATCCGCGGCCGTCGAGCGTCCTGCGATTCGCGCTGCCGCGGTAGCGCCCGGCGTCAGCTGGACCGTCGCCGAAACGCAGATGGTCCCACGACGCGCGGCCGTAGACCGCGTTCCGCGCCAGGATGGGGTCCACGCGCGTATCGACCACCACGTCGCCGCCGATTTGCGTGAACCGGTCGGCGACGCCTTCGAACGAGGCGCGCTGCCAGCCCGTGCTCGCGCCGAGCCGCAGCACGCGCGTGAACTCGCGCTCACCGCGGACGAACAGGCGCGCGCGGTCGTCGTCTTCGTCGAACGCCGCGTTGGTCCGCCGCGAGATCGAGGCGCCCGCCGTCACGCGATCGATCACGCCGCCCTCGATCCGCTTCTCGAGATTCACCGCCGCCTGCTTCGTGCCGCCCCACGTCAGCGGGAACGTCACGCGGCTGCGCTTGCCCATCCAGCGCGGATCGGGCAGCGTGAGGCGCGCGCCGTAGGTGACGCCGTATCCGTCCTCGAGCCCGACGATCGGCAGGATCAACACGTTCGGCAGCCGTTTGCGATCGACGCGCGTCGGCCGATCGGGATCGCCGGTCATCACGATCTTCACCGGCCCCTCGTCGACGATGGTCACGAGCACGATCTGCGACGGGTCGGCGATCGACGCGAAGCGCTTGCGCACGTCGACGCGTTCGAACCGATGGGCCGCCCGCAGCCGCTGCGTCACGGCGTCGACCGTCGCCTCGTCGAACGCCATGCCGACGCGCACGTCGGCGAGACGGCGCACCTCGGCGTCCGGCGTCGCCGTGTTGCCCTGCACCTGGATGGCGGTGACGATGTCGCCTTGCGGCGCCACACCGGCCGACGCCACCAGCAGCGCAGCCACGATGGTCGCCACCATTACTTGACGCCGATTTTGCTGGTGACTTCGGGGACGCGGTAGTCGTGATACTCGAGGCTGTACCGCACGTCGATCT
Source organism: Acidobacteriota bacterium (assembly GCA_043783985.1). Classification (GTDB taxonomy): domain Bacteria; phylum Acidobacteriota; class Vicinamibacteria; order Vicinamibacterales; family CAVVIG01; genus CAVQFC01. The sequence goes on from JAYVYV010000368.1 coordinate 18,152, forward strand.
GCCCGAAGGCCACCGTCAACGCGAGGTTCATGTCGAGGTTCGTCGGCAGCCAGACGTCGGGAAACGGCTGTCCCACGATCATCGTCGCCTTGAAATCGCTGACGTGGACGAGCCATTGCGCCGGCAGGAAATCGAAGCCGACGTTGTCGAACGTGTACTTCAGGATCTGGTGAGCCTGCGGCTCCACCCACAGCGTCACGAGCGCGACCTTGTTCATCAGCCGCTCGAACTCCGCGTCGCGCGCCTTGTCGGCGTCGGTCGGTTCCTTGCCAGGCGCCGTCCGGCGGCGATCGGTTCCGCCGAACATCCTGGCCGGGTAGTACTCGACGCGCAGCACATCGCGGCCGCCGATCTTCTCTCGGCCGACGAGCGCGTACCGGCCTTCCTCGAACTTGAAGCGCAGGAAATACGCCGAGGAGATGAACTGCGGTTCGCGCGTCTGTCGCAGCACGCCGCCGACGTCCTGCGCGAGGTCGTCGCCGGCCTGCACCGGCGTGCCGGGCGCGTCGCCCGCCTGAACCGGGATCCCGTCCGTGCCGGGCGCCGCGCGACCGCGCGGCGGGCGCTTTTCGCGGTCCTGCGCCTGTTTGAGGTAGGCAGCCTCGAACGCCCGGCGGTCGGCTTCGCCGATCGCGACGCCGTTGGCTTTGACCGGGCTGCGGATGAAGAAGCCGTCGCGGACGAACCAGGTGTACTCGCGCCGCTCGCCCCAGATCGGGACGCGCTGCGCTCCGCGCATGTCCACCTGCTCGCGCTCGTCGAAGACGTACTGCTGCAGCTTCTTCCAGTTGGCGTCACGCGTCGCGACGACCTGGCGCATGAACGCGTCGAGATCGTTCTGGACCGGCATGGATCCGAGCGACAGCGCCGCGCAGACGGCGACAGCGGCGAGCCAACGCAGGCGGCTGGGCGGCATCGACTGACCTTATCAGACGCCAGAAGAAGTCGGAATTACCATCCGACCGGCTTGCCCGCGAGTTGCTGGTCGAGCCACGCCGAGAGCGGCGCGAAATAGTCGAGAATGGCCGTCGCGTCCATCTGCGTCGAGCCGGTGAGCGTGTCGAGCGCTTCCGGCCATGGGCGCGACTGTCCCATCGACAGCATCTTGTTCAGCCGATCGCCCGCCGCCTTGCTCTCGTAGATCGAGCAGCGGTTCAACGGCAAGGTGCAGCCGGCCGTCTTCGCCAGCGCGCGGTGAAACTGGAACTGCAGGATCGCGGCGAGAAAATAGCGCGTGTACGGCGTGTTGTCGGGCACGTGGTACTTCGCGCCCGGGTCGAAGAACTCCTCCCCGCGGGCAGACGGCGGCGCGACCCCCTGATATTTGAGCTTGAGGTCCCACCACGCCTTGTTGTACTCCGCGGGCGTGATCTCGCCGGCGAACACCTTCCAGCGCCACTGATCGATAAGCAGCCCGAAGGGCAGGAAGGCGATCTTTTCCAGCGCCTTGTTCATCAGCAGGCCGATGTCGCGCGACGTGTCCGGCGCCTTGTCGAGCAACCCGATCTTCACGAGGTATTCCGGCGTCACCGAGAGCGCGATCGTGTCGCCGATCGCCTCGTGGAAGCCGTCGTTCGCGCTGTCGCGGAACAGCACGGGCTGACCCTTGTAGGCGCGCTGGTAGAAGTTGTGTCCGAGCTCGTGGTGGATCGTGGTGAAGTCCTCCGCCGTCGGCTCGATGCACATCTTGATGCGGATGTCCTCCGCGTAGTCGATGTCCCACGCGCTCGCGTGGCAGACCACGTCGCGATCCTTCGGGCGGACCAGCAGCGACCGCTCGAAGAACGTCTTGGGCAGCGGCGCGAAGCCGAGCGACGTGTAGAAGTGCTCGCCCGTGCGGACCATGTCGAGCGCCGGCATCCTGCGCGTCTTCAGGATGTTGGTCAGCGAGAAGCCGGGATCGGCCTTCGGCGGCGCGACGAGCGGGTAGATGTTCGACCAGTCCTGCGCCCAGAGGTTGCCGAGGAGGTGGGCCGGAATCGGCCCTTTCTCCGGGACGACGTCGCCGTACTTCTCGTGCAGCTTCATGCGCGCGTACGCGTGGAGCTTCACGTAGAGCGGCCGCACCTGATCCCACAGCCGATCGAGCTCCTTGGTGAACGCGTCCGGCGGCATGTCGTACTTGCTGCGCCACATCGCGCCGGTGTTGGCGAAGCCGAGCTCCTTCGCGCCCTTGTTCGACAGCTCGACGAAGCGCTGGTAGTCCTTGCGCATCGGCGGCGCGATGGTGTGCCAGCCCTCCCACGCCGCGCGCAGCGTCGGTTCGCTGCCGGGCGCGGAGAGGATCCGCGTCACGTCGTCGATGTTCCTGCAGGTCTCCGGCTTCGTCGGGTCGATGCACCACTTGCCCTTGCCATAGGTCGATTCGAGCCGCGCCATGACCTTCGACAGCTCGTCGGATTCTTTCGGGTCCGACGGCGTCGCCAGCACGAGCGCCACTTTCAGGAGGTTCAGCTGGCGCCGTTCGTCCGCCGACACCTGCACCGCGTCGTACTTCACCGACTCCTTCGCGAACGCCGCGCCGGCCTCGTTGGCCGCCTGGTTGGCGCGCGCGGCGATCGCTTCGGTGTCCTCGGTGATGAAGGTCTGCTGTGTCCAGCTCGCCTGGTTCTGCTGGATCCCCAGCTTCAGCGCCGTGGCATTGGCCCCGTCGAGAAAGGCTTTGGCGCTGGCCGGAGTGGGGGAGGCGGAGGACGACGGCGCCGGCGCGCAGCCGATGGCGGCCGCGCACGCCACGAGGATCGCGAATCGTCTCTTCATGGCCCGGGACTACTTCGGCCGGATGTTGACGTTGTTGTGGAAGACGTTCTCGGGATCGTAGACGCGCTTGATCTGACGCAGGCGCTCGTAATTCGATCCGTAGGCGACGGCGGCCGGGTCGCCCGCCTCGTCGTTGTCGAGATAGTTCAGGTATCGCGTGGCGCCGAAGAACGAGCCGAGCGCGGCGTACGCGTCGCGCCCCCACGCGATGCCGCGCTCGGTCTCGGCGGGGTCCGACCACTGCGAGATGATCAGGACGTTGAAGCCGTCCACCCGCATCGCGCACGCGGTGTCGGCGACGCCGACACGGCTCGCCTTGCCGTGGAAGTGTTCGATCACTATCTGACTCATCGGCGACGGGCAGGCCTCGAAGCACTCGAGCAGCGTGCGGATGCACGCGTCGCTGAGGTCGGTGAGGAAGTGCGACTTCCAGTAGTTCAGCGCGCCTTTTGGGAACGACGCATCGAGGATGGTGTTCTGCGCGCAGTAGGGGATCGGACCCATCATGTCCATGACCGGCGGCCCGAACGCCTTGATCGGCGCCACCATCCGCTCGCCGTCGGCGAGCGACCCGCAATGCGAGGCGATGATCCCCGCCAGCTTGGCGCCGGACCCGTCGGGCGCCGTCAGCAGGCCTGCGGCCAGCATCAGCTCGTCAGGCGCGGTGCTGCATGCGTCCCGGAAGAACCGCAGCACATCCGCTCCTTTTTGCACGGGATGCGCGACGAGGCCGCCGATGATCATCGGCCCGACCGGGTGCACGTCGAACTCGAGCGACGCGGCGATGCCGAAGTTGCCGCCGCCGCCGCGGATCGCCCAGAAGAGGTCGGCGTTCTCGTCGGCGCTGGCGCGCCGGATCGTTCCGTCGGCCAGCACCAGGTCGGCTGATCGCAGATTATCGAGCGCCAGGCCGTACTTCGGCATCAGCCAGCCTATCCCCCCGCCAAGCGTGAGACCCGCAATGCCGGTCGTCGACACGACGCCGCCGGTCGTCGCGAGGCCGTGCAGCTGCGTCTCCCGGTTGAGCTCCTTCCACAACACGCCGCCTTGCGCGCGCGCCGTCCGCGCGGCCGGATCGACATGAATCCCTTTCATCGGCGACAGATCGATCAGCAGCCCGTCATCGACGGTCGCCCGTCCGGCGACGTTGTGCCCGCCGCCGCGTACGGCGACCTCGAGGTTCAACGCGCGCGCCAGCTTCACGGCGTCGGCGACGTCAGCCACGCCCTGGCATCGCGCGATCAGCGCCGGCCGCTTGTCGACGAGGCCGTTGTGCACGCGACGCGCGTCGTCGTAGCCGGCGTCGGCGGGTTGCAGCAGCTGTCCGCCGAACGAGGGTGCGATCTGTTCGAGCGAGGTGGTCGTCGCCATCGTTTTCTCCTGTGTGCCGAGGGGGGCAGATTCTATGATGCGATATACGATTGCCGCAAGCATGCGGATTGGCATCGATCTCGGCGGGACGAAGATCGAAGGGATCGCGATCGCGGACGATGGGAGCGAGCGGCTGAGGCGGCGGATCGCGGCGCCGCGCGGCGACTACGCGAACACGCTCGCCGCGCTGACCGGTCTGGTGCACGGCATCGAGCAGGAGCTCGGCGTCCTTGGAACGGTCGGCATCGGCATCCCGGGAACGATTTCACCAGCGACCGGACTGATCAAGAATTCCAACTCCACGTGGCTGACCGGCCGGCCGCTGGCCGAGGATCTGCGGCGGCTGCTCGATCGCCCCGTCCGCTTCGCGAACGACGCCAACTGCTTCGCGTTGTCGGAGGCGACCGACGGCGCGGCCGCCGGCGCCGGCGTCGTGTTCGGCGTCATCATCGGCACGGGGACCGGCGGCGGCGTCGTGATCCGTCGACAGGTGCTCGTCGGCGCCAACGCCATCGGCGGGGAATGGGGACACAATCCGCTGCCGGCCGCGCGAGGCATCGAGTCGCCGGGGCCGGCCTGCTATTGCGGGCGGAGCGGCTGCATCGAAACATTCCTGTCCGGCCCGGGGCTCGCGCGCGACTACCTGGAGAGCGGCGGGGCGGGCGTGACGGCGCAGCACGTCGCGGCCCGCGCGGCATCCGGCGAGGCGCTGGCCGACGCGGCGCTCGCCAGATACGAGGAGCGCATGGCGCGCGCGCTTGCGAGCGTGATC
>JAYVYV010000369.1:0-8033 GCA_043783985.1 Acidobacteriota bacterium
GGCCTATCTCCGTCACGGCCTGTCCGCGCTCCTGGTCATCTCGCGCAGCGCCGAAGCGTCGAGTCCGTACCGCATCGACGTCACGCCCGGCAACACCAAGGTGCCGCGCGGCGCGGATCAGGCGGTGACCGCGAAGCTGCAAGGCTTCACCTCGAGCGACGTCAGCGTGATGATGCGCGCCGGCGCGAACGGATCGTTCGACCGCGTGCCGCTGATCGCCTCGGCGCAGCCTGGCGCGTTCGAGGGCATGCTGTTCCACCTCGAAAAGGAAACGGAGTACTACGTCGAGTCCAACGGCGTCCGCTCGGGCAGGTTCCTGCTCTCGGTCGTCGATCTGCCGACGGTGAAGGAGCTCGATCTGGAGTACCGCTTCCCGGCCTACACGGGCCTGGCGCCGCGCAAGGCGGAGGGAGGCGACGTCGCCGCGATTCGCGGCACCCAGGTCGCGCTCCACGTCGTGCCGACGATGGCAACTCGGGACGGGAAGATCCTGTTGAGCGACGGCAGCGCGCTGCCGCTGGCGACGCAGGCCGACGGCTCGCTGACCGGCGCGTTTGCGATCAAGAGCCAGGGCTTCTATCGCATCGAACTGACCGGGCCGCACGGCGAGAAGGTCGAAGCGTCGCCGCAGTACACGATTGACGTCATCGACGATCAGCCGCCGTCCGTGCATTTCACGAAGCCGGGACGCGATTCGCAGGCGAGCCCCGTCGAGGAGCTGTTCCTGGAAGCGCGCGCGGACGACGACTACGGCGTGAAGTCGCTGCAGTTGTTCTACTCGGTCAACGGCGGCGCGCCGAAAACGATCGGCCTGTTCGGCGGCGCCAAGCCGCTCACCGAGGTGAGCGCCGGTCATACGATCTACCTGGAGGAGCTCGGCCTGAAGCCGGGCGACTTCGTGTCCTACTACGCGAAGGCCACCGACACCGACGCGGTGCAGGGATCCAAGACGACGACGAGCGATATTTACTTCGTGCAGATCCGGCCGTTCAAGAAGGATTACAAGCCGTCGCAGTCGCAGGCGGGCGGCGGAGGGGGCGGCGCCGGCGGCGGACAGCAGGTCGGCCAGCTGTCGCAGCAGCAGCGCGAGATCGTCGCCGCGACGTTCAACATCGTCCGCGACAAGGCGAAGACGAAGCCCGAGAAGTTCCGCGAAAACGTCGTGTTCCTCAACCTCGCGCAGGCGAAGCTGCGCGAGCAGGTGGAAGAGCTCGTCGGCAAGCTGAAGGCGCGGCTCGGCGCCGTCGATCCGGCCTACAACAAGATTGCGGAAGCGCTGCCCAAGGCGGCCGACGAGATGAAGGCGGCCGAATCCGATCTGAAGGCGATGAAGGCCGACACCGCACTCTCGCCGGAGCAGCGCGCGCTGAAGCTGCTGCAGGACGCCGAGCAGGAGTACGAGCTGCAGGTGGCGCAGCAGCAGGGCGGCGGGGGCGGGGGCGGCGGACAGCAGAACGCGCTCGCCGACGACCTCGCGGATCTATTCGAGCTCGAGCTCGACAAGCTCGCCAACCAGTACGAGATGCAGCAGCGCGCCGAGCAGCAGGGCGGAGACCAGCAGGTCGATCAGCTCGTCGAGAAGCTGAAGGAGCTGGCGCGGCGGCAGCAGCAGGAGATGGAACGCCAGCGCCGCATGGCGCAGTCGGGCCAAAGCGCGTCGGGGAGCTCCAGCGCCGCGCAGCGCGCGCTCGCCGAGGAGGCCGAGAAAGCGGCGCGTCAGCTCGAACAGCTCACGCGCGGCCAGCAGCGGCAGCAGCTGGGCGACGCGATGAAACAGCTGCAGGACGCGGCGGACGCGATGCGACGCGCGGCCGCGAACGGTTCGAAGGACGGCGGCGCGCAGGCAAGCCAGGCGCTGGACCGGTTGCGGCAGGCGCAGCAGAAACTCGAGCGCAACCAGGGCGGGCGCGGCGATCGCGATCTGCAGCGCGCGCAGCGGCAAGCCGAGGAGCTCGCGACCGAGCAGAAGGAAGTGGCGTCCGACGTCAACGCGCTCGATCAGACGGAAGCCGGCGCGGGACGCCAGGCGAAGGCGCAGTCGCTCGGCCAGCGCAAGGACGCGATGGACGCGAAGGTCGGCGACCTCCAGCAGCAGCTGGAGAAAATCGCCAACGAGATGCGCCGCGACGAAAAAGACGCGGCGCGCAAGCTCGATGAGGCCGCCGGCACCATCCGCGACAAGCGCATCCGCGAGAAGATCCGCTACACCAAGAGCGCCCTGCAGAGCGCGGGATCGCAGTCCGCCCGAGGGATGGAGGACGACATCGCCGCCAATCTCGAGGCGCTGCAGAAGAAGATCGGCGATGCGGCGGGCGCCGTCGGCAAGGCGTCCAAGCAGGACGCGGTGACGCGCGCGGCCGACAAGACGCGCGATCTCGTGCGGGGGATGGAGTCCCTGCAGGGCAGATTGCAGGACGGCAAAATGCCGCAAGGCAAGGATGCAGGGCAGCACGGGAAGGATCAAGGGCAACAGGCTCGAGGCAAGCCGCAGGACGGCAAGGCCCAAGGACAGCAGGGGGCACAGGGTCAGCAAGGACAGCAGGGTCAGCAGGGTCAGGGACAAGGCCAGGGTCGGCAGTCGCAGGGCGGACCCAACGGAGGCGGCGGAGCGACCGACGGCGCCAACCCCGGCTCGCCGCGAAATGCCTACGGAGGCGGCAACGGCCGCTGGAACCCGGACGACATCCGCCAGTTCCGCGGCCAGTTCCGCGAGTGGGCCTCCGACGCCGAGGGACTCCGGCGCCAGCTGCAGCAGGCGGGTGTGAACCCGCGGGATCTCGACGAGGTGCTGCGCGATCTGCGCGTCTTCGACAACGATCGCGTCTACGCGGACCCCAGGGGCCTCGAGCAGCTGCAGGCGGCCGCGATCGAGAAGCTGAAGAAGTTCGAGTTCACGCTGCGCCGCAAGGCCGACAACGGCAACGACTCGCTGTCGCTCTCGGGCTCGGACCAGGTGCCCGAAGGGTTCCGCCAGTCGATCGAGGAGTACTATCGCTCGCTGGCGAAGAAGAACCCGCCGCAGCGGTAAGGGAACTGGCGCATGCGCCGCCGTTCACCCGGCGGGCGCGACCGCGCAGCCGAAGGCACGTGCGTTTCGCGCGACGCGCGCGTCGCGCGTCACGACCGTGACCAGCTGCGGGACGTCACTCATCGATTCGATGGTCGCCAGGTGAATCGCGTCGAGCGTCCTGACCGGCTCGATGGGAAACGGCCGTCCGGCGCGCGTCAGGACGTCGGGGGTCATCGCGAAGACGATCGAATAGGCCTCGAGCGTCCGCAACTTGCGAAGCGCCGCGCGCTCCTCGATCGGCGTGATGCGGCGGGTCACCCGCGCGCGCAGCAGCGCTCGAGTGGACTCGGTAAACGTCAGCGCCGACGCGACGCGCGGACCGAGCCCGGCAATTTCCGCCATCGCCTCGGCGTCCCCCTCCAACAGGGCTGCGACGACCGCACTTGATTCGATGTAGCGCGGCGAGCCCGCCGATGGCGGAAGATCCTCGTCTGAAGGTCGACGGCGGCGCCTACTCTTCGTCACGATCGGCGTCGATCAGCGCGGCAGCCGTTCCTTTCGGCAGATGAATCCCCGTTGCCGCCCAATCGGCAGGGAGACTGCCGTCTTCGAGTGCAGGCCGCGCCGTTCCGTCGGCAATCATCTGCTCGAGTCGCGTGCGGCGGCGCCCGCGCGCTTCCTCGTCGGCGGGCACCAGCATCGCGACCACGCGTCCGTGTGTGGTCACCGAGATCCGCTCGCCGGCCTCCGCCCGTCGGACGTAGTCGCTCAAGTTGTCCTTGATCTCGCGAATCCCCGCCGCAGATGCCCTTGCCATGTCTCGATTGTAGCCACAAATAGCCACATGCGCAAGCGGCCTACCGCAGTAGCCAGGCGCGCATGGTCTTCGTCACCAGCTCCGCCGCGTCGGCCTGGACGAAGTGGCCCGCGTCGGGAACCGTCATGATCGTCAGATCCTTCTCCACCCAGTCCCACGTCCCGTTGAGCGCCGGCGACAGGAGCGCCGTGTCTCTCAGCCCGTGGAACATCAGCACCGGCATCTGCAGCTTCTTCACCGGCGACGTGTCTTCCACGTACGGCTCGCGCGGGTAGTTCCGCTTGTAGTAGTTGAGCATCGCGCCGAAGTCCGATCGGCCGAACGCCTCGACGTACTTCTTTTTCACGTCCGGATCCTTCACCCACCCGGCGAGCCCCGCGGCGGTCAGTGCCTTCTCGGCGCCGTCGGCCTGGAAACGGCGCGCGTACGCGCTGTTGGCCTGCTGCTCGGGATTGTGCGCGAGCTCGCGCGACAACCCGCGCGGATGCGGCAGGTTCAGGATGATCAGACGATCGACGGCCTGCGGCGCGTTGATCGCCAGCTGCCACGCGACCACGCCGCCCCAGTCGTGGCCGACGACGATCGCTTTCTGCTGGCCGAGATGCCTGATGACCGCCAGCACGTCGCCGACCAGGAGGCGGACGTCGTAGTTCTCGACGCCGGCGGGCTTGTCGCTGAGGTTGTAGCCTCGCTGATCGATGGCGACCACCGTGAACCGATCCGCCAGCCCTTCCATCTGGTGGCGCCACGTGTACCAGTAGTCGGGGAACCCGTGGATCATCACCACCAGCGGTCCCGACCCCATCATCGCGTAGTGGATCTTCACGCCGTTCGAGTCGGCGTGGCCGTGCGTCACTTTCCCGTCGATGTCCGCCGCGCGCGACGCGCCGGCGGCCGCCGCGACGAGCACGACCGCGGCGGCAGCCGTCTTCATCAGGGTGATCATGGCCAGAGTCTATGCCAAGCTGGGGCGTCCAGCATGGCGCAGCGGTCCCTGATTTCCGGGGGCTTCGTCGTTCGTCGTTCTACGTTCTACGTTCTACGTTCTACGTTCGGCGTTCTACGTTCGGCGTTCGGCGTTCGGCGTTCGGCGTTCGGCGTTCGGCGTTCGGCGTTCGGCGTTCGGCGTTCGGCGTTCGGCGTTCGCGTTCGGGGTTCACGTTCGAACGACGAACGGAGAACGCAGAACCACGAACGATTTCACGGTGTATGATCAAGAAGTCGGGGCGTAGCGAAGCCTGGTATCGCGTCCGCTTTGGGAGCGGAAGATCGCTGGTTCGAATCCAGTCGCCCCGACCACTCAGCCGACATCGTGGCCACCCGTCACCCCATCCACAAGGCGGTCAATATCGCCGACCTGCGGCGGCTGGCGCAACGCCGCCTGCCCCGCATCGTGTTCGACTACGCCGACGGCGGAGCCGAGGACGAAATCACGATGCGCGACAACTGCCGCGTCTTCGACACCGTCGCGCTCCGCCCCCGCAACGCCGTCCTCACGCCCCGCGCGGATCTGCGGACCACGGTCCTCGGCACCACCTTCGATCTGCCGTTCCTGCTGGCGCCCATCGGCAGCACCCGCATGTTCTATCCGCACGGCGAGGCGCTGTCGGCGGCCGCCGCGGGCGCGGCGGGCGCCGGCTACATCCTGTCCACGCTGTGCGGCTCCCCGCTCGAAGAGGTCAAGGCGGCGGCGACGCGGCCCGTGTGGTACCAGCTGTACCTCGTCGGCGGGCACGATGTCGCGCGTGCCGGTATCGAGCGCGCGCGGCATGCCGGGTTCTCGGTGCTCGTCGTCACCATCGACACGCCGATCGGCGGAATGCGCGAACGCGACCACCGCAACGGCACGAGCGAGCTGCTGACGCGGAAGCTCGGACCGATGCTGCCGTTCATCCCGCAGATGCTCGCCAGACCGCGCTGGCTGTCTCGGTTCATCGCCGACGGCGGGCTGATGAACTTTCCCAACGTGATGCTGCCGACAGGCCCGATGGCGTACGCCGAAGTCGGCGACGCGCTGGAACAATGCGCGGTCGGCTGGCCGGATCTCCGCTGGATTCGCGACGCGTGGAACGGGCCCATCGTGGTCAAAGGCGTGCACACGGCCGACGATGCGAGGCGTGCGGTTGATGCGGGAGCGGAGGGGATCGTCGTCTCCAACCATGGTGGACGGCAGCTGGACGGCGTGGCGGCGACGCTGCGCGTGCTGCCCGAGGTGGTCGCCGCGGTGGGCGATCGCACCGAGGTGCTGTTCGACGGCGGCATCCGTCGCGGCAGCGACATCGTCAAAGCGATCGCGATCGGCGCGCGGGCCGTCCTCATCGGACGCGCGTATGTGTACGGGTTGGGCGCCGGGGGCGGGCCGGGCGTGACGCGCGCGATCGAGATCCTGCGCGCCGACCTGCTGCGGACCCTCCGGCTGCTGGGGTGCGCCTCGATCGCCGAACTGGATCGGTCGTTCCTCGAGTTGCCTACCGGGTGGCCGGCTGCAGCGCGCTGAGGTGCGTCAGGCGGTCGTGAAAGACGAGCGCGGCCGTCGCCGCGCCGAAGGTGAGGCAGCACGCGAGCACGATCGCCACGGCGACGAATGGAACGCGCTGTTCCGCGGGCGCCGGACGTTCGACGGGCGCTTCGTACGACTCGCCGAGACGGTCGCCGTAGGGCGCGCGCTCGTGGTGCGGCGCGCCAGTTGGCCGGGCGGTGGAATCCATAGGCAGCCCGATCTCTAGCGCGTCGATCGCGCCGAGCGCGGCATCGTACACGCTCGACCCGGGGTGCGCGTCCGCCGCCTCGGGCACGTCCTCGTCCGCACGCGCGAACTGCTCCAGCTCGTGGAGGAATTCGGCGTCGTGGAAGAGCGACGCCTCTTCGGCCGTGATCGCTGACATCCCCGGGGGTTCTGCGGGTTTCGTGCCGCCACGGAAAGACCGGATGGGCGGAAATGCGCTCGTTTCGGGAGGCGTGGAGGCGTGCGCCGCCCGGCTGGGGGCGGCAGCACCGCCCGTGGGCGGACACCGCCGCCCAGAACTGTAATCCCGACGCCTACCGCTGGACGAGTTCGACCTTCGCGCCCGCCGGTCCTGCGAGGTACGCGAAGTTCACGATCGTGCCGCTGGCCAGCGTCAGGGGCCTCGGCTCGGTGGTGAACGTCACCGACTGCGCCTTCAGCTCCGTGGTCTTCGACGCGAGGTTCGACGTGCGAAACCCGATGTGATCGATGGCGTGTCCTTCGCTCGGCACCGCGTCGCCGCGCTGCACGAGGAGCCACACGCCGCTCAACCTCAGCCCGTCGATCCGGTCCTTGAGCTTCGCCGAGTCGCCGGCGAACTTCTCCTTGTAAAACGCCAGCACTGCGGCCGGATCCGGTCCGCGCAGGTGGACGTGATGCAGCCCGAGCTTCTCCGGATCCTGCACGACCTCGATGCGCGTGCCCCACGGATCCTCGACGAACGCGAGCTTGAAGAGGCCCGCGACGTCGCGCACCGGCGTCACGACCTTGATGCCGGCCGCTTCGAGATCCTTCATCTTCGCGTCGAGATCGGCGAACGAGAAGCCGAGATGGTCGATCGCGCTGCCGGTGCTCGGCTGCCCCTTGTCGTTCTTCAGGAAGATGAGGCGCGTGTCGCCGAGCATCAGGCGATCGGGCGCCTCGGTCATCGTGGTCCCGCCGAAGTACTTCTGGTACCACTCGACGGCCTTCGCCTGATCGGGGACGTTGAGGTGGATGTGATCGAGGATCGGCATCACCGGCGTCTGCGCCGCCGCGGTGGCGGCGAGCACGGTCATGCAGGCGAGAAGAAACGCGCGTCCTGACATCGGCATGATCACTCCCTTATTTCGCCGGGTGCAGCGTGAGCTTTTGAACGCGCCAGCTGCCCAGCTCCGCTACCAGGAGCTCGTTCTCGCTGCGGCAGTCGATCGCGTTCACCATGTTGAACTCCTTCGGCACCCGTCCGGCGCGGCCGAACCTGCCGAGGATTGTTCCGTCGAGCTCCATCTTGTAGATCTCGCCGTTGTCGAGCGATTCGGCGTCGTTCGAGTTCGAGACGTACAGGTACTGGTGCGCGCCGGGTGTGATGCAGATCGCGGCGGGGGTGCCGACGCCGGTGAGCTGCGCCTTGGCGTTGCCGTCGGCGTCGAACACCTGGATCCGCCTGTTGCCGCCGTCGGCGACGTAAACCAGCCCTTTGGCGTCGATCGCGATGCCGC
>JAYVYV010000370.1:0-3107 GCA_043783985.1 Acidobacteriota bacterium
GCGATGTGACGCCGTCCTACTTCAATGCTCTGAAGATTCCCCTGCAGGCGGGTCGCACGTTCAGCGACCGAGACGATGCCGCTGCAGAACCCGTCGCGATCGTCAACCACGCGATGGCGCAGCGGTTCTGGCCCGACAGCAATCCGATCAATCAGCGCATCCACATCACGGCGGGCCCGCAGGCCGCCGCGGGCTGGACACGCGTCGTGGGAGTCATCGGCGACGTTCGGCATGTTGGACTCGCGCGGCCCCCGGTTCCGGAGATGTACCGGCCGTATGCGCAGCGTCCGACGCCCGACTTCAGCGTGGTCGTACGAACGGCGGCTGAGCCGTCTTCGCTTGCGCCGCTGGTGCGATCGCGGGTGCAGCAGATCGACGCGCTGCTGGCCGTGTATGACGTCCGCACGATGGAGGAGCGCATTGCCGGATCGTTCGCCGAGACGCGCGCAACGGCGCTGCTGCTGCTCGTCACTGCAGGACTGGCCGCGGCATTGGCCAGCATCGCGATCTACGGATCCATCTGGTACTCCGTATCGCAGCACATTCCCGAGATCGGCATCAGGCTGGCTCTCGGTGCGACGCCGGCGTCGGTCTGCCGTTACATCGTGTCGCGCGCGCTGGGGTTGACGATCGCGGGGGCGGCGATCGGCACGACCGCGACGCTCGCCGCAGGTCCGATGCTCAAGGGTCTGCTGTTCGATACGCGACCGTCTGACCCAGGGACCTACGCGATCGTGGTCGGCGCGCTGATCGCGCTCACGGTCGCGGCGAGTATCGTGCCCGCACGGCGCGCGATGCGTGTCGACCCGATGATTGCGCTGCGCACAGAATGAACGTCGATCTGGCAGCACTGGCGTCCAGCTGAAGCCGGACGCTACGCTGGCGTCCGCGTCAGCAAATACGCACCCTTGCGTGCATCGCGGTCGAGGAAGAACTCCACCGCCTGATAGCCGCGCGCGAAATAGGCGGTGAAGATCTCGCGCGACGCAAGACGCCACTGTCGTGCGAGCTCCGGCGCCGACGCCAGCATCTCGGTGAATCCCATCGGGATCTCGACCGTCAGCCGGCGCGCGGCGACGGCGAGATCGACATCCGCGCATCGGAGCCATTCGCCGGCGGCGACCGCTCGATTCGCACGCGGCGCATCGGCCACCTCGCTGGCGCGCATCGCCAGCGCGCCGGACGGATTAATCCGCCGCTCGACGTGCGGCCGGCGGATCCACCATTCGGCTACGAACCGATCGGTCGGGTTTCCCCGGTGCAGCGGGCTCGACGACTCGCCGTAGATGTTGACGGCATATTCCTCGGCAATCACACCCAGCTTGGTGAAGTTGAGGTGGGCATTCATCGCCTGCAGCGGGTCGTAGGTCCACTCGACCAGATCGAGCCCCATCGCGAGCGCGCGATCGCGCTGCAGCAGCTTCAGCGCCCGCCCCAGCCCCGCGCTGCGGTGCTCGGCCACGACGCCGGCCATGTGCGACCACTGCGTGGGCTTGCCATCCTTGATGCCCGGCAGCGAATAGACAAAGGCCACCATCCGCTCGCCTTCGAACGCACCGATCAGAATCCCGCCGCGATGGACGGACACCGCCAGAATCGGCACGGGCACGACCTCGTCGTACCCGGGTCCCCAGATCAGGCGTTCGAGCTCGACGACCTGCGCGAACTCGTCGAGGGTGTGGAGATCTCGGAAGGCGAACATCTGGTTGTCTGGTCTTGGGGTAATCTGGTTATCGATGGGTTCATCGGTCACATCAATGAGTAACAACCAGATTATCAGATGACGAGATCGGGGAGCTCGCTGAGCGACCGGATGACCGGCACGCCCTTCGCCGCGAGCTCCCGCTCGCGCGGATGCGGCGTCGAGCCGCGATGCAGCAGCACCGCGCGCATGCCGGCCCCGAGCGCACCCTCGACGTCCTGCCGCACGCTGTCCCCCACCATCACGGCCGCGGCCGCGGGCACATCGACGAGTTGAAGCGCGGCTGAAAAAATACTGGGGTGCGGCTTCATCAATCCGTGATCGGACGAGGACACGGTTGCGGCGATCAGACCCTGCAGCTCGAAATGCGACTGGAAGGACGCGAGGCATCGATGGGAGTTCGAGATCAGCCCGATGCGAATGCCGGACGCGTCGAGCGCGCGGAGCACGCCGGGGACGTCGTCGTAGAGCTCGAAATACTGGCAGGCCGCCCACTCGGCGTAGATTTCACGGGCGCACGCGTCGAGCCGCCCCCCTTTGCCGCCCATCTGCTCAATGATGTGTCGCGTGTAGGCGACGAAGATCTCGGCGTCGTACGGTGCGTCCTCGGGGCCGTCGAGCAACGGCGCCGCGCTGATGACCGCCTGCTCGAACCTGGAGGGATCGACGTCGATGCCGTACCGCGCGCAGAACGCGTGATAGCCCTCGCCGCGAAACGTGGGACCTGGATAGATGAGCGTGAAGTCGACGTCGAAGAAGACAGCCTTCGTGGCCATCATTCGGCCGGGTCTTCGTATGGCCCCGCGATGACGACCGTCGCACGCTCGGGATCGACGGCGCGTCGCGCGGCGGCGTTTGCCTGATCGAGGGTGACGGCGTGGAGCAGGTCCGGGAGGCGCACGTCATAGTCGAGCCCGAGGCCGAAGAACTCCCCCGTCTGTAGAAAGTTCGCGATCGCGGCGTTCGTCTCGAGGGCGCGCGGAATCGATCCAATCAGGTACTGCCGCGAGTCGTTGAGCTCTTTCGCGGTAATGCCGTCGCGGCGCACCAGCGCGAGCTCCTCGTCAATTGACGCGATCGCGCGGTTCACGTTCGCCGGGCTGACACCGGCCCGAATCGTCAGTGGACCGTCGGCGACGTTCGCGTCGAGTGCGCTCGAGACGTAATACGCCATTCCCTGCCGCTCGCGGATGCTGTCGCCCAGGCGCCCGCCGATCGAATACTGTCCGAGCGCATTGTTCATCAGCCAGAACGCATAGTAGTCAGGATCGCGCCGGCGGATCGTGACGAACCCGCAGGCGATGTCGGCCTGCGCCTTGTTCATCATCGGGATGACGACGCGCCGCCGCGTGTTGACCGATGGAGGCGATTCAACCGGCACGTCCGGCGGCGCCGGCTTCCGCCA
>JAYVYV010000371.1:0-3106 GCA_043783985.1 Acidobacteriota bacterium
GGGATCCACATCCCCGACTACTTCTTCGGCAAGAACATCGTCCACCTGCCGACGACCAAGTGCCACATCTACACGACCACGACCGGGGCGATGAAGAACGCGTTCGGCGGGCTGCTGAACACGCGCCGTCACTACACGCATTCGTGGATTCACGAGACGCTGGTCGATCTCCTCGCCATTCAGAAAGAGATCCACGCCGGGCTCTTCGCGATCATGGACGGCACGACCGCCGGCAACGGCCCGGGGCCCCGGACGATGCATCCCGTCGTGAAAAACGTGATGCTGGCGTCCTCGGATCAGGTGGCGATCGACGCCGTGTCGGCGAAGATGATGGGATTCGACCCGCTGTCGCTGGAGTACATCCGGCTCGCGCACGAAGACCGTCTGGGCACGGGCGATCCGAGGGACATCACGATCGTGGGCGACGCCGACGCGGCGCAGGAGAACTGGAAATTCCACGTCGGCAAGAACCTGGTGCGCGTCGGGGGTGGCGATCTGATCTGGTTCGGCCCGCTGAAGCGCTTCCAGAAGCTGTTCTTTCACACCCCGCTGGTCAACGGCTTCATTCTCGCCAGCGACGTGTACCACGACTTCTACCGCTGGCCGCTGGTCGACCGGAAGGTGTTCGAACGCTGGTGCGAAGACACCGCGTGGGGGCAGATGTTCCTGCGCTACGCGCAGTCCGGACCTCAGGGCGTGCCGATCGACGCCGTCGTCCCGCCGCTGGACACGAGCGTGCGCATGTCGACAAAAATCCACTGATGGAATCTCAGAATCTGAGGATTTGAGGATTTGAGGATTTGAGGATCTGAGGGCGGAGCCCTGCGAGCGGAGCGCGCCAAGATCCTCAGATATATCCTCAGCTCCTCAGATTCTCAAATCCTCAGATTGAAGAGGGTATGATTGAGCGTCATGAGCACGGCTGAAAAGCCCAATAAAGCGGGTCTTGAAGATACCGTCGCGACCTCCTCCGCCATCTGCTACCTCGATGGGGATCGCGGGGTGCTCGCGTACTGCGGCTTCGACATCCACGATCTCGCGCGGAACGCGACGTTCGAGGAGGTCTGTTACCTGCTGTGGCACCGCCGCCTGCCGACGCGCGCCGAGCTCGGCGACCTGCAGTCGCAGCTCGTCGCCGGGCGGCCGCTGCCGGAAGGCGTCGTGCGCCTCATGCGGGCGCTGCCGTCGGGCAACGCGATGGACCTGCTGCGCACCGTCACCTCCGCCCTCGCCCACTACGACCCGGACGCCAACGACCAGTCCCCCCAGGCGAACTATCGCAAGGGGGTGCGGCTCACCTCGCAGATGAGCTCGCTGGTCGCGACGCTGGGGCGCATGGCGAAGGGGCAGGGGCCGATCGATCCGGATCCCGTCCTCGGCCACGCGGCGAATTTTCTCTACATGCTCACCGGCGAGCGCCCGAGTGGCCTGGCCGCCCACGCGTTCGACGTGGCGCTCACGCTGCACGCCGACCACGAGCTCAACGCGTCCACTTTCGCGGCGCGCGTCGCGGCCGCGACCCTCACCGACATCCATTCGACGATTGTCGGCGCCATCGGCGCGCTCAAGGGGCCGCTCCACGGCGGGGCCAACGCGGACGTCATGCGCCTCCTGCTCGAGATCGGGAAGGACGCGCCGCCGGAGAAGGCGGAAGAGATCGTGCGCGCGAAGCTGTCGCGCAAGGAGAAGATCCCCGGCTTCGGCCACCGCGTGTACCACACGGAGGATCCGCGCGCCACGCACCTGCGGCAGATGTCACGCGATCTCGGTCAGCGCGCCGGGGAGCCGCAGTGGTTCGAGATGTCGCAGCGTATCGAGACGCTGGTCAAGGCGGAGAAGAAGCTGAACCCGAACGTCGACTTCTACTCGGCGACGACGTACCACGCGCTCGGCATCGACGTCGATCTGTTCACGCCGATCTTCGCGGTCAGCCGGGTGTCGGGGTGGACGGCGCATGTGCTCGAGCAGTACGCGAACAACCGGCTGATCCGGCCGCGCGCCGAGTACATCGGACCCGGGTACCCGCAGCGCTACGTCGCGCTCGACGCGCGCTAGGACACGGCCGAGAGGTGGCGCGCCGGGCGATGGTTCTCCAGAGGCGCGGCGCAGGCGTCGTCCCACTCGCGGGCGATGTTCTGGAATTCGGCGACGAACTCGGTGAGCAACCCGGTGATCGTCGGTGCGGCTGCGGGCGCCGGTTTGGCCTCGCGCGGGCTGAACAGATCCTCGAGGGTACCGACCGACAGCTGTTCGTCCGCGGCACTGACGGGCGGGGGGACGGCGCGCAGCGCGGTGACGGTCGCGTATCCCGGAGCGGGTGCCGCTGCCCGAAACGTGGACGTGGTCGTGGTCGGATCGGCAGTAAATCGTTCTTGGAGCCAGTGCAGGACCCGGGCGCGCGCCGCGGGGTCGAGTTCACCGAGCGCCATCGCCATTTCCTGCATCGTGGAGAGTTCCGAGTCGAGACCTTGGGGTACCATACAGTCCTATAGTGTCGCAATAACATTGCCATCAATCAACGCACATTACGTGGTCATTTCAGCGGTGGGGCGGTTCGAGACGGTTCCATTTCGGCACACGGCTGACGATCCTGGGCCCGCCTAAGTGGATCCACAACACATTCGAAACTTCTCGGTCATCGCGCACATCGACCACGGCAAGTCGACGCTGGCCGACCGGTTCCTCGAGATCACCGGCGCGCTCCAGGCGCGCGAGATGGAAGCGCAGGTCCTCGACGCGATGGACCTGGAGCGCGAGCGCGGCATCACGATCAAAGCGCACCCGGTCTGCCTGCACTACACCGCGAAGGACGGCCAGAAGTACGCGCTCAACCTGATCGACACGCCTGGGCACGTCGACTTCTCCTACGAGGTGACCCGATCGCTCGCCGCCTGCGAGGGCGCGCTGCTGATCGTCGACGCGTCACAGGGGGTCGAGGCGCAGACGCTGGCCAACGCGTATCTCGCGGTCGAGAACAACCTCGAGATCATCCCGGTGATCAACAAGATCGACCTGCCGAGCGCCCAGCCGGAAGAAGCGCGCCGCCAGATCACGGAGATCATCGGCCTCGACGGCGATCACGCGCTGCTGGCCAGCGCCAAGGCGG
>JAYVYV010000372.1:0-22924 GCA_043783985.1 Acidobacteriota bacterium
CCCTATTTGGTCTTGCTCCGTGCGGGGTTTTGCCTGCCACCCGTGTTACCACGGGCGCGGTGCGCTCTTACCGCACCTTTTCACCCTTACCCCTCGCGCGTCTCGCGACGCGCTTCGGGGCGGTATATTTTCTGTGCCACTGTCCTTCAAGTCACCCTGACCGGGCGTTACCCGGCGCACTGCCCTGCGGAGTTCGGACTTTCCTCCCATCGTGACCTTTCGGCAACGACAGACGGTCGTCTGGCTCACTGCGAAGAGCCGATCTTACCCCACTCACCAGATCTCGCTGGTTCCACCAGACGTACCCGGCCCGCCAGACCTATCCGTCCGACTCCTGGCTGATCTGATACTGCTCCAGCTTCTTGTACAGGTTGCTGCGCGGCGTGCCGATCACCTCGGCGGTCTTCGAAATATTCCAGCCGTTCTCGCGAAGCTTGCCGACCAGGAACATGCGCTCGGCGTTTTCCTTGAAGCCGCGCAGTGTCCCGGTCGCCTTGGCCTGGTCCGCATCCCCGCCAGGCCTGGGCGGGCCAACGCTTGCGCCGCCGCTCGCTGCGCCGGACCACGTCGCCGGCGATCGCACGCTCTCCGGCAGGTCCGCGAGATCGATGACGTCGGCGCCGGTCATGATGTTCAGCCGTTCGACGGTGTTGCGGAGCTCGCGGATGTTCCCTTTCCAGCGGTACCTGCCCAGCGCGTCGAGCGCCGCTTGCGCGATCCGTTTCGGCCGCACGTTGTTTTCGCGGCTGAAGTACTCCATGTAGTGGCGCACGAGCGGCGCGACGTCCTCGGGGCGCTCGCGCAGCGGCGGCACATGGATCGGGATCACGGCGAGCCGGAAGTACAGGTCCTCGCGGAAATGCCCTTTCTCGATCTCTTCCTCGAGGTTCTTGTTCGTCGCCGCGATGACGCGGACGTCCACCTTGATCGTGCGCGCGGAACCCAGGCGCTCGACTTCTCCCTCCTGGAGCACGCGCAGCACCTTGGCCTGGGTCTTGGCGCTCATGTCGCCGACCTCGTCCAGGAAGATCGTGCCGCGGTCGGCCTGCTCGAACTTGCCGACCTGCTTCTCGGTGGCGCCGGTGAACGACCCTTTCTCGTGCCCGAACAGCTCCGACTCGATCAGCTCTTCGGGGATCGCCGCGCAGTTCACCTGGACGAAGCGTTCGCGGCTCCTCAGGCTGTTGCGATGGATCGTCCGCGCCACCAGCTCCTTGCCGACGCCGCTCTCGCCGGTGATGAGGACGGTGGCGTTGGTCGGCGCCGCCCGTCCGATGGCGGCCATCACCTGCTTCAGGCCGGCGCTGTCGCCGATCATCTGGTGCCGGACCTCGACCGCCTTCTTCAGCGTCCGGACCTCGTCGCGCAGCTGGCGCGAGTCGAGCGCGTTGCGCAGGCTCACCAGCACGCGTTCGCTCGCGAACGGCTTCTCGATGAAATCGAACGCGCCCTTCTTGGTCGCCTCCACCGCCGTGCTGATGGTCCCGTGCCCCGACACGACGATGACCGGCACCGCCTCGTTCATGTTGCGCAGCCGCTCGAGCACTTCGATCCCGTCCATGCCGGGCATCTTCACGTCGAGCAGCACGAGGTCGGGCGCCTCGCGCTCGGCCAGCGCCAGTCCTTCCTGGCCGGTGGCCGCGCCAAGGAATTCGTAGCCTTCGTATTCGAGCGTCATCCGCAGCGAGTCGCGGATGGCGGCCTCGTCATCGATCACCAGGATGCGTGACTTGGGCATCGGTTATCTGCAGGTAACGGCGGGGACCGTCATCGAGCGTCTCACTTCTCCTCGACGCGGATCGTCTTCAGCTGACGTTGATCGAGATCCGGCGCGTACACATACAGCGTGAGGATGTCGCCGGCGCGGGTGCCGCGCGCGATCCGGCGGTACTCGGCGACCGACTCGACGCGCTGGCGGTTGATTTCCAGCAGGATCGTCCCGCGCTCGATTCCGCCGTCGAACGACGAGCTCATGGCCTCGACGCGCGTGATCAGCACGCCCTGCATCTGTTTCGGGAGCTCGAGCCGGTCGGCGGTCGCGCGATCGATGTCACGGACGTTCAGGCCCAGGAGCAGGCTGTCCGGGTCCCGCTTGCCACGTTCCGGCGGGCCGACCGGCGCCTCCGCCGTGTCCGCCCGGTCGCGCGCGGGCCGTTCGGCGAGCTTGACGACGAGCGTCTGGTCGCGGCCGTCGCGGATCACGCGCAGCCGCGCGGCGGCGCCGGGCGCGCGCGCCGCGATCTCGCGAATCAGCTGGTCGTCGTTGGCGATCGCCCGGTCGTCCAGCGACGTGATGATGTCGTACGGCCGGAGACCGGCGCGATCGGCCGGCGAGCCGGCCGTGATGTCCTGCACCAGCGCGCCGTGGTCCACGGTCAGCTTCAGCGACCGCTCGAGGTCCGCGTCGACGTCGCGCAGGCCCACGCCCATGTAGCCGCGGCTCACGCGGCCGCGCGCGCGCAGCTGCGGCAGCACGCTGCTGGCGCCGTTGATCGGCACGGCGAAGCCGATGCTGCTCGCGCGCGAGCTGATCGCCGCGTTGATGCCGATGACCTCGCCGCGGGAGTTGATCAGCGGCCCGCCGCTGTTGCCGAAGTTGATCGCCGCGTCGGTCTGGATGTAGTTGTCCAGGCTCATGTCGAACAGCTTCCGCCCGATGAAGCTCACCACGCCGACGGTCACCGTGTGCTCGTACCCCAGGGGATTTCCGATCGCGCAGACCCACTCGCCCATCCGCAGCGTGGACGAATCGCCGAGCGGCGCGACCGGCAGTCCGCCCTGGCCGTCCACCTTGATCAGCGCGATGTCGGTATCCGGATCCGATCCGATCAGCCGCGCGCGAAGCGTCCTGCCGTCGGACAGCTTGACCGTGATCCGCTCCGCTCGATCGACGACGTGATGGTTGGTCAGGATGCTGCCGTCCGCGTCGATGATGAAGCCGCTGCCGGCCCCGCGGCGCGGCGACTCGCGTTCGCGCGGCGTGCCGAAGTCGAAGGGGCCGTCGAATTGATCGGGCGGCTCCGACGGCCGGCCGCCACGCCGCCGCCGCGTGCCGTTCCCCCTCGTCGTGGTATCGATGTTCACGACGGCGGGGTTCAGACGCTCGACGACGTCGGCGAAGTTGATCGGCGACGCCAACCCCGGTGCGCCAGGCGGGCGCGGCGCCGGCCGGGCGGCGGAGGGCCTGGCCGGCACGCCCGCCGTCACGGCCGATCGGGCGACGCCCCCGGCGATGATCGCGCCCACGAGGAAGGCGACGATCGCGGTCAGCGTGACGGTGACGAGGGTGAAGCGCCGCGACATCAGTTCGCTCGATTATAAGCGCTCAGGAACGCCAAGAACTGCGCCTCGTCCATCCGCTCCACGCCGAGTTTCTCCGCCTTCTCGAGTTTGCTTCCCGCCTCGGCGCCGTACACCACGCACGTGGTCTTCTTGCTCACCGAGCCGGAGACCTTCGCGCCCAGCCGCTCCAGCGCCGCCGCCGCGGCGTCGCGCGACATGGCGGCGAGCGTGCCGGTCAGGACGTAGGTCCTGCCCGCGAGCGGCCCCGGCTGATCGCTCGGTTCCGCCGCCTGACTCTCCATGTTGACGCCCGCGGCCTTGAGCTTCCCGACCAGTTCCCGATTGCGCGGCTCCTCGGCGAACGCCCGCACCGACGCCGCGACGACCGGCCCGATCTCCGGCACCGATTGCAGCGCTTCCGGCGGCTCGGTCATCAGCCGGTCCATCGACCGGAAGTGCCGCGCGAGCGTCGCCGCCGCCTTCTCGCCGACGTGACGGATGCCGAGGGCGTAGATCAGCCGCGAGAGGTCGTTCGCCTTGCTGCGCTCCAGCTGCGCGACGACGTTCCGGCCGACCTTGCCCAGCTTGCGGGCCACGGCGCGCTCGGACTTCGGCTCGCGTGGCGCGACCACGAGCGTCTCCAGCTGCTCCGGCGTCAGGCGATATAGATCGGCGTAGTCGTGCACCAGCCCCCGTTCGATCAGCTGATCGACCAGCGACGCGCCGAGGCCCTCGACATTCATCGCGGTGCGCGACGCGAAGTGCTCGAGGCTGCGCCGGATGCGCGCCGGGCACGACGTGTTCTCGCAGCGCCAGACCACCGCCTCGTCGTCCCGCTGCAACAGGCTCCGGCACTCGGGACAGTGCGTGGGCATCCGCCACGGCGCCCCGCGCGCTGCGCCGTCGGGATGCGGCAGGATCGGCTTGACCACCTTCGGGATGACATCGCCGCCCTTCTCGACCAGGACGCGGTCTCCGGGGCGGACGTCCTTGCGCGCCACGTCTTCCGCGTTGTGCAGCGTCGCCATGGAGATCGTGCTGCCGGCGAGCTTGACCGGTTCGAGCACCGCGTAGGGCGTCACCGCGCCGGTGCGCCCCACATTCACGTCGATCGCACGCAGCGTCGTCGTCGCCTGCTGCGCGGGGAACTTGAAGGCGGTCGCCCATCGGGGAAACTTCGCGGTCGCGCCGAGCTTCTCGCGCAGCGCGAGGTCGTCCACTTTGATCACGACGCCGTCGGTCTCGAAGTCGAGCGCCTGCCGCTTGTCGGCCCACTCCGCGCAGAAGGCCACGACCTCGTCGATGCTGGAGCAGCGGCGCCAGTGGGATTCAACCGGCAGCCCCCAGGACGCAAGCGCCTGGAGGGTCTCGGCGTGCGTTGGGCCCGCACGCGGGTAGGCCCCTCCAGGCGTCGCGGGGGCGCCGCCCGCATGTGTCCGGGAATGTGCAGGGGCGGCCCCGCGCGTCCGCCCCGCGTCGACGAGCTGGTACACGAACGCGGCCATGGTGCGTTTGGACACCAGCGCCGGATCCAGATTTCTCATCGTCCCGGCCGCCGTGTTGCGCGGGTTGGCGAAGAGCGGCTCCCCCGCGTCCTCGAGCTCGCGGTTGATCCGCTCGAACGACGCGCGCGGGAGGTAGATCTCGCCACGGATTTCGACGCGTCCAGGGGGGCCGTTCCTCAAGGCGAGCGGGATGGCGCGGATGGTGCGGACGTTGGCGGTAACATCCTCCCCGCGAGAGCCGTCGCCGCGCGTCGCCCCGCGCAGCAGGCGTCCGTCCTGGTACGTGAGCGCCACACTCAGGCCGTCGATCTTCAGCTCGGCCACGTAGGCGACAGGCTCCGGCGGATCCGGAAGGACCCGCTCCGCGGCGAGCGCCTTTCGCACGCGCTCGTCGAAGGCGCGCAGCTCCTCCTCGTCGTAGGCGTTGTCGAGGCTGAGCATCGGCGCCATGTGCTCGACCGTCTCGAATCCGTCGATCGGACGCCCCGCCACTCGCTGGGTCGGCGAATCGGAGGTGACGAGCTCGGGATGCTCCGCCTCGAGCCGCTCGAGCTCGTGCAGCAGCGTATCGAACTCCTCGTCGGAGATCTGCGGGTCGTGGTGGATGTAGTAGCGCTCTTCGTGATGCCGGATGACATCGCGCAATTCGCGCAGACGTGTCTCGGGCTTCAACGGTCCCGTGAGAGCACGTAATCGGGCAGCGCGAGCAGCGCGTCGCGCTCCGAGCTGGGCGGGAAGGAATACAACGGTTTCTTCGCGCGTTCGGCGAAATCCACGGCGCGGCGATAGGCGTAGTCGATCGACGCGTGCTCTTTCAGGCAGCGCAGCAGCTCGTGCCACTGCTCCGGCGTGGCGTTGCGCGCGGCGATGATGTCGCGGATGATCTGCGGCCCGGGGCCGCCCGCCCCGTGCGCCTGCAGGTGGATCAGCGGCAGCGTGACCTTCCCTTCCCGCAGGTCGCTGGCGATCGGCTTGCCCACCGCCGCGGCATCGCCCGTGAAGTCCAGCAGGTCGTCCACGAGCTGGAACGCCATGCCGAGGTTGAAGCCGTAGTCCTGGAGCGCCTGCTCGCGCTCGCTCGACACCTTGCCCAGCATGCCGCCGATCTGCGCGCAGCCGCCGAACAGATACGCCGTCTTGCGGCGCATGATGTCGAAGTGCTCGTCCTCGGTGATGCCGGCGTCTCCGTTTTTCGTCAGCTGGTAGAGCTCGCCCTCGATCATGTGCAGCGTGACGTCGCACAGGTGCCGGATGATTTCCAGCTCGTCGTGGGTCAGCGCCATCGCCATCGACTTGATGTACAGGTAGTCGCCGAGGAGCACGGTGATGTCGTTGCCCCACCGCGAGTGCACGGCCAGGCGGCCGCGGCGCAGATCCGAGTCGTCGATGATGTCGTCGTGCACGAGCGTCGCCGTATGGATGAACTCCACGACCGCGGCATAGAGAATCGACCGGTCGCCCGTGTAGCCCACCAGCCGGGAGGCCATCAGGAGCACCGCCGGACGGATGCGCTTGCCGCCGCTCGTGCGGATGTACTGGCCGATCTGCGGGATCAGCGCGACCTTCGACTGGACGTGGCGTGCGAACTCCTCGTCGACCTTCTGCAGGTCGGCGCGGATCGGCTCGAAGATCTGCGACAGGGCCGGTGAAGATCTTTCCACGTGTTTTACGTTCAAAACTTTATCACGGCCTGAACAAGGTGTGGAAATTCGCGGCCGTGCGCCGGGCGAGGTCGCCCGCCGGGATCTCGTGCATCTCAGCCAGGGTTTCGACGACGCGAACGACGTGCGCCGGCTCGTTGCGCCTGCCACGATACGGCACCGGCGCCAGGAACGGGCTGTCGGTCTCGGTCAGCAGGCGGTCCAGCGGTACGGCGCGGGCGGTGGCGCGCAGCTCCACGGCCTTCGGAAACGTCAGAATCCCCGCCAGCGACACATAGAAGCCGAGCGCGAGACCGGCGTCGCGCAACTCGGCCGTCCCGGTGAAACAGTGCAGGACCCCGCGCAGCCGGCCCAGCCCTTCGTCACGGAGAATCGCGACCGTGTCCTCGTCGGCCTCCCGCGTGTGGATGACGACGGGGCAGTTGAGCTCGAGCGCGACCCGGATTTGCGACCGGAACACCGCGTGCTGGACGTCCCGCGGCGAGTAGTCGTAGTGGTAGTCCAGCCCGATCTCCCCGACCGCTCTGGCCGATGGTGTCGCGGTGAACTGCCCGCGCACGACCGCCGCCGCGCGCTCCGGATCGCCGGCGAAGAGGTGCGCCTGATGCGGGTGCACGCCGATCGCGAACCGCGTTGCCGGCCACAGTTGCTCGACCCGAGCCGCCTGCGCCGCCTCCTGGGCGTTGCCGGCCTCGAGGATCACCAGCGCGCGCTCGATCCCCGCCTCTTTCGCGCGCTCGACGACCTGCGCGAGATCGGACCCGAAGGCCTCGTCGGCGAGGTGGCAGTGGGAATCGATCATTCAGTACACGTCCAGATCATGGCCGACGACCACGCGACCGCTCCAGCCTCGATGGACTTCCGCGATGTACTGCGCTTCCGAAATTTCGCGATCGCGGAGCCCGACGCCGCGGTGGTGGATGATCAACAGCCCCGGGCTGGTCTTCGCCGCGATCTGCGCCAGCTGCGACGTCGTCGTGTGGTACTTCGAACGGTACTCGAGCCAGTTCGCCATGTCCGCCGGCCGGTACTCGTCCGAATACGCCTCGTGGATCAGGACGTCACATTTCCGGCACTGCTCGACCAGTGCGTCGCTCGGGTTGGTGTCTCCCGAGATGACGATGGATCGGTCCGCGGCGTCGAAACGGTATCCGAACGTGTCGGTCAGCTCGCCGTGCGCGTTCCGGAACGCCGTCACCTTGACGTTCGCGTCCTCGTAGACCACGCCCGGCCTGATGTCGTGCGCCTCGACGTCGAGCCCGGTCGTCGTCCGGTGCTCCAGCCCTTTGGTCCGGATGTCGATGTCGATGCGCCACGCCTCCATGATGTGCTTCGTCATGTCGGAGAGCCCGGCGGGGCCGTACACCTTCAGCGGCGCCCGGCGTCCCTGAACCCACGTCGAGAAGATCAAATCGGGATAGCCGACCGTGTGATCGGAGTGCAGGTGCGTGATGAAGGCGGTCTGCAGCCGGTTCGCCGCAAGCGACGGGAGGCCTTTCTCGGCGGCAGCGGCAGCGCGCCGCACGACACCCGGTCCCAGGTCGACGAGGTACGACGTGTCGTTCACGACAATCGCCGTCGCGGGGCCGGAGCGCAGCGGATCCGCTGGCGGCGATCCCGTTCCGAGCAACACGACCTGTGTGCGCGTCGCCGGCGCAGGTGCCGGGGGCGGTGCCGCAGACAGCTGCATCGAAATCAGCGCGACTCCCACGAGCACGCGACGCATACCGCCTCCTAACCCTGGGGACGGGGCAGGTGCCGTCCTTCGAACACTCGAAATGCCGCCTCGAGCTCCGCCGTGAGACGCGTCTTCGTCGCGGCGTCGGCGAAGCTGTACTCGATCGAGTTGCGCGCCATGCGTTTCAGCGTGCGATAGTCGACGCCCTGCTCTTCGACCGCCTTCCGGTATTCCAGCGTCAGCGTCGATCTCGACACCCCCGCATCGTCGGTCACCAGCGCCACCGGGACGCCGTATTCGAGGTACGTGCGCAATGGGTGGCGGCTGCCCTTGATCCCGAGGATCAGGTCGTTGCTGCTCAGCGCGATCTCGACGAGCACTTTCTTCGACGCCAGCTCGCGCAGCAGCGCCAGCGGATCGTCCTCGTACATCACGGCGTCGCCGTGGCCGATGCGGAGCGCGTGCCCCACGCGGACCGACTCACGCATGTGGAAGCGGAGGGTCTCCGGCGGCACGAGTCCTTCGGTCAGCTCCCCCGCGTGCAGCGTGATCCGCACGTTCGGATACCGGCCGTGCAGGTAGTCGAGCATCGACATCTGCAGCGAGAAGTCGCGAATCGCGGACGGATCGTCCTCCGGCTGCACGAGGTTGAGACCGACGACGCGCGGGTCCGCCGCGGCGACTTCGAAGCCGGCCAGCATCTGCCCGAAGACCGACTCGCGGACGCCGGCGCGGAACACCTGCGAAATGTAGCGCAGGGTGACGCGGCAGCCCGGATCAGGCTGCGCCGTACCGCACTCGAGCAGCTCGCGCTCCCGCGCCTCCGCCTGGTCGATGCGGCTGCGGGCTGCGCTGACGACGGCGTCGCGGAAGCCGGCGGCGAGCAGGCGATCGCGCATGGCGGCGAAGTCGGGATCCCAGCCGCCGGCGACTCCGCGCGCCGCGCCGGCGCCGCCGTCCACCGTCATGATCAGCTCGAGATAGCTGACCTGCTCGGCCGCGGCTCGTGCCGCGACCTCGGCGAGCATGTCTCCGGTCCTGGCGGACGGCGGGCCCATCCTGCCGAAGGTCGCGAAAAAATGATCGTGACCGTTCAGCGACCGATCCCAGTGCCGCATCGACAGCGCGTCGATCATCTGACTGAACAGCGGGCCGTTGCGCGCGACGTCGGCCGCCGGCGGACGCCCTGCCGCCGCGTCGCACGGCGCGTTGACGATCGCCAGCGTCGCCGTCGCGACGCACAGGCCATCCTCCGCGGCCCAACGGAGATAGCTCTCCGCGTAGATCGCGCCGGAGAGATGATTGTGGAGATCGCCGCCTTTCGGCATCGCCGTCAGGAACGCGAGCAGCAGCGACGGGTTGTTGCGGATCGACGCGAAGTATCGTGCCGTCGCGGCTTCTCCCGGCTCGGCAGGAGGCGGCGCCGCCGCGGCCGCGCAGGCCGCGAGCAGGACCGCCGTGGCCGAGCGGAGCAGCCGCGTCACGATCATCGTACGCGAGTGCCGGGATCGGGCGGGTTCTCGAAGGTGACGACGGTCGGCTTGCCGCCGTCCGGGCTCGCCGCGAGCACCATTCCGTTGGACTCGATCCCCATCAGCTTCGCCGGCTTGAGGTTGAAGACGATGACGACCGTCTTGCCGACGAGCGCCTCGGGCTCGTAGGCCTCGGCGATGCCCGCGACGAGCGTCCGCTGCTCGGTGCCGACGTCCACCGAGAGCTTCAGCAGCTTCTTGGACTTCTCCACGCGCTCGGCGGTCAGCACCTTCGCGGTCCGCAGTTCCACCTTCATGAAATCGTCGATGGAGATGCGATTATCCGTGACGGGCGCGGCCGGTGCCGGCGGTGCCGGGTTCGCGCCGGCTGCCGTCGGATCGGGGGACGCCTGCGAGGCGATGGGCACGAGCGCCGGCGCGCCGGTGGCGACGGGCGGGATTACGGACGGCCTGGCTTCGTTCTCACTCACGGTGACGGGCTCCTTCCGGCCGACGCGCGGGCCGGTTGCTGCTGGGATGCTCACACGGGCTCGCGGGTCGGTCGCTACGGTGATGTCGAGGCGCGGCCACAGCTGCCCCTCCTGGAGGACGAGACGTTCGCCGTCGCCGCGCCAGCGGCCGTCACGCTCGAAGTTCAGATTCTCGCCGGCGGCGCCGACGCGGCGCAGAATCTCCCGGCTCGACCCCGGCATGATTGGCGAGAGCAGGACGGCGGCGAGGCGAATCGCTTCCACCGCGTCGAAGAGCACTTGCGACAGCCGGTCCGCCGATTCCGGATCCTTCGCGAGCGCCCACGGCGCGGTGGCGGCGATGAACTCGTTGGCGCCGTCGATCAGCCGGAACGCCGCGGCCGCGCCTTCGTGCAGCGCGAAGCGGTCCATGGCGCTCCGGTAGTCGGCGACGGCCTGCTCACCCACCCGCGCGAGCTGGTCGTTCCCGCTCGTTCCCGGTGCGACGCGTCCCTGCCGATAGCGATGGGCCATCGAGGTGACGCGGCTGACCAGGTTGCCCAGGTTGTTCGCGAGGTCGACGTTGTACCGCTCCTCGTAGCGCTCCCACGAGAAATCGCCGTCGCCGCCGAACGCGACCTCTTTCACGAGATAGAGCCGCAGCGGGTCGACCCCGAGGCGATCGGCCGCCTCGATCGGATCGACAATCGTGCCGAGTGTCTTGCTCATCCGCTGTCCGTTCAGCGTCATGAAGCCATGCCCGAAGACGTGGCGCGGCAGCGGCAGCTTCGCGGCCATCAGCATCGCCGGCCAGATCACCGCGTGAAACCTGGTGATGTCCTTGCCGACGACGTGCAGATCCGCCGGCCACCATGTCTCGAACAGCGTCTGATCGCCGCCGAGGCCGACGGCGGAGGCGTAGTTGATCAACGCGTCGAACCAGACGTACACGACGCTGCCGGGATCGAAGGGCAGCGGGATGCCCCACGACTGTCCCGCGCGGCTGACCGAGATGTCGATCAGGCCTCCCTCGATCAGGCGCAGAATCTCGTTTCGCCTGACGTCCGGCTGCAGAAAGTCCGGGCGCGCGGCGAAGTGATCGAGCAGCGCCTGCTGATACTTCGAGAGCCGGAAGAAGTAGTTCTTTTCGCGGATCCACTCCGGCTTCAGCGTGGGGTGCAGCGGGCAGTTGCCGTTGACGAGGTCCTTCTCCTGCTTGAACTCCTCGCAGCTCACGCAGTACCAGCCCTCGTACACCCCTTCGTAAATGTCCCCCGCGTCGTACAGCCGCGTCGCGATCTCCGTCACGCCGGTGCGGTGCCGCGCCTCCGTCGTGCGGATGAAGTCGTCGAACGAGACATCCAGATGCGCCCAGGTCTTGCGGAACTCCTGTTCCATCTGGTCGCAGTACGCCAGCGGGTCGAGCCCCGCTTCGACCGCCTTCTTGAAGACGTTCTGCGAATGCTCGTCGTTGCCCATCAGGAACCGCGTGTCGAAGCCGCACAGCCGCTTGTAGCGCGCGATGACATCGGCGCAGATCTTCTCGTAGGCCGTGCCCAGGTGCGGGCGGCTGTTGACGTAGTCGATCGCGGTGGTGAGAAAGAAGCGCGTCACGGCCGGTATGCCTTCATCGCGAGCGCCTGGATTTCTTTCACCGGCAGGTTGTGGGCCGACGCCAGCTTCACGCAGTCCTCGAACTCCGGCGTGGCGTTCAGGACGAGGCCGTCACGCGACGCCACCTTGATCCGGACGCTCCCGACCCTCGTCTCGACCGCGACGATCGCGCGCTCGAGGCACTCGCGCTCCACGTCGTGGTGCCGCAGGCCGATCGTCGTCGTCTCGCGGAAGATCACATCCGTCATCGCCGCGCGCAGCGCCGGAGGCGCGACGACGGTGAGCAGCGTGCCGGGGCGGTTTTTCTTCATCTGCACCGGGATGTAGAACACCTCGAGGGCGCCCGCGGCGTAAAGCCGGTCCATGACGATGCCGAAGATCTGCGGGTTCATGTCGTCGATCTCGCACTCGATGACCGTGACGCGGTCGCCGCCAGGCCGCACTCCACCTGCCTCCGAAGCGGCGCCGGCTTTCGAGGCGGCCGTTTCTTCGCCGATGAAGACGCGCAGCACATTGGGCGTCAGCGGATCGTCGCGATCGCCGGCGCCGTACCCGACCCGCTCCACCGTCATGGCCGGTATCGGGCCGAACGAGGACGCGTACGTCGTCGCGATGAGCGCGCCGGTCGGCGTCACGAGTTCCTTCTGCACGGCGCCGCTGTACACGGGCGCCTCGCCCAGCAGCCTGACCGTAGCCGGCGCGGGCACCGGAAAGACGCCGTGCGCCGAATGCACCATGCCCCCCCCCACGTTCAGCGGCGAGCAGACGATGCGGTCCGCGCCGGCCCACTCCATGGCGAACACGGTGCCGACGATGTCGATGATGGAGTCGAGCGAGCCGACCTCGTGCAGATGGACCTTCTCGACCGGCATCCGATGGATCGCCGCTTCGGCTTCGCCGAGCCGCTGGAACATCGCCTTGGCGCGATCGCGCCCCGCCGGCGCCAGCGACGATTCGTCGATCATCCTGAAGATCTTCGGCAGGTGCCGGTGCGCATGAACCGGCGCCGGGCTCGGGGCGCCTGGTGCAGGGTTCAGCGGCGCCTGTCGCTCGTGCACGGAGAACTTCGTGGCGGAGACGCCGGTGCGCAGGACTTTCTCCGCGCGCAGCTCCACGTCGCCCAGCGCCAGGCTGCCGAGGGCGTGCGTCAGATCGTCGAGCGGCAGGCCGGCGTCGAGCAGCGCGCCGAGCGTCATGTCGCCCGAGATTCCAGAAAAGCAGTCGAAGTACAGAACCCGGCTCACCGTTTCTTGGTCTCCTTGATGCTGCAGTACCGCGCGTCTCCCAGAATCAGGTGATCCACGACGTCGATCCCGAGCAGCGACCCCGCAGCCACCAGCCGCCGCGTCAACGCCACGTCGTCGGGACTGGGAGTGGGGTCGCCCGAGGGGTGATTGTGGAAGATCACGATCGCGGTCGCGCCGCCAGTCGCCGCTTCCCGAAACACGTCCCGCGGCTCGACGATCGAGCTGTTCAACGTCCCGACGGCCAGCACCGCCGTCCGCATGACGCGGTGCTTGGCGTCGAGCAGCATGATGCCGAACTGCTCGACGCCCCGCGATCCGAACCGCGGCAACAAGTACGACGCCGCGTCCTCCGGACCACGGATGAGGAGGCGGGCGCTCGGCGCGTGTGCCAGCGTGCGCCGGCCCAGTTCGAGCGCCGCCACAATCTGCGCAGCTCGGGCGCCGCCGATCCCCGGAATCCTGACGAAATCGTCCGAGCTGCAGCGCGTCAGGCCGTGCAACCCGCCGTGCGCGGCCAGGAGCGCGTTGGCAACGCTCAACGCGTTGCCGCGGCGCGAGCCGCTGCCGATGACCAGGGCGACCAACTCGTTGTCGCCGAGCGCGGCCGCTCCATGGTGCCGGAGCTTCTCGCGCGGCCGATCGTCGGGCAACAGGTCTTTCATCTTACCTCTTCGTCCCACTCTCAGCTATCGCCGCGCTATACTCACGTCATGTCGTCGCTTCGTCGGCTGTTCTTTTCGCTCGCCGTGCTCGCGGCGGTGGCCGGTGTGGCGTGCGACGATCCCCCCGACAAGGAGATGCAGCAGGCGCAAGGGGCCATCGACGCGGCGCGCGCCGGCGGCGCGGATCAGTACGCCCGCGCCGAATTCACCGCCGCCGAGGAGGCGCTCAAACGCTCGTACGACGCCGTGGCCCAGCGCGACTACCGTCAGGCGCTGAACCACGCGCTCGACGCGCGCGAGCGCGCCCAGGCCGCCGCCAAGGAATCGGGCAACCATAAGGCCCTCGCGTTCGCCGACGCCAGCAAGGCACTCGCCGACGCCGAAGACGCCCTGCGCGAATCGCGCGCGAAGTTCAGGGCCGCTGAAGCGGCGCGCGCGCCAACGCAGCTCCTGCATAGCGGCCGCCAGGCGATCGGTGATGCTGAGAGCGACGTGCAAAAAGCGCGCACAGCCTTCGAGAAGGGGGACTACCTCGGGTCGATCGATGCGGCACGCCCGATCCCGGCCCGTCTGGGCCCGCCCACGCACGATCTCGACGTCGCCGCCGCGGCCGGCGGGCGCCGGCGGCGCTGAATGCCTCAGGACCCCACACGGGTCGTACCCTCGAATCGTCGAAGAAACTGATCGGGTGTTCCGGGGCCGGTACGCGGAAATTTACCGGAGCCAGTTTCCCTCGACGATGACCTCGGCCCATCCGGTGAGGTACACGCTGTCGTCGCGCCACTCCACGCGCTGCCGGCCTCCGGGAGCGATCACCGTGGCGTCGCGAGCGGCGCCGCCGAACGCCGCGGCGGCTATCAACGCGGCGCACGACCCCGTTCCCGACGAGGTCGTCGGGCCCACGCCGCGCTCCCAGATCAAGATCCGCACCACGTCCGGAGCCTCCACGTGCGCGAACTCGACATTGGATCGCGCCGGAAACATGTCGTGGTGCTCGAGCGCTGGCCCGAGCCGGTTGAACCGCGCCTCGTCAGGCAGCGGGCCGAGCGCGACGCACTGCGGATTGCCGAAGTTCATCACCGCGAGCGGCACCGACTCGCCCGCCGCGCTCACGATCACCTGACGCAGGTCGGCCGGCAGCCCCATCGCCGCGCAAAACGTCTGCCGGGAGCCTTCGCGCCCCGTCCGCACCAACTGCTTGACCCCGCCCTCGGTGTGGATCGCGATCGGCGCTTGCGGCCGATCGTCGTCTCGCAGCAGCAGCGCCGCCAGGCCGCGGACACCGTTGCCCGAGACCTCCGACCGGCTCCCGTCGGCGTTCAGCAGCCGCATCGAGGCGCCGTCCCGCGTCGGCTCATAGAGAATCAGGCCGTCCGCGCCGATGCCGGTGTGGCGCTCGCACAACTCGCGCGCCAGCGCGTCGAGCGCCACGCCGGGCGCCACGTCCCGGCTGCGGATGTACAGAAAGTCGTTGCCGTAGGCGTGGGCCTTCGCGAATCTGATCATCGGGGAATCCGGGGATGCGATCACTTCCGGCAGAAGGCGAGCAGGTGCCACCCGAAGCGGCGGACGAGCGCCTTGGGGAGCACGTTGAAGGCGCCGACGAACAGGCCGTTGTAGAGGGCGCCCTTCCACCCGCCGTGCAGCCTCGATTTCACCGGGAAGCGCTCGGGGACGATCTGCACCTCGCGGAAGGACGACACCAGGCGGCGGAACTCGCCGATGCTGAACTTGAGCAGCACGGGCGCGTCGTCGTGCTCGAGACCGACCTTCATCAGCGCGCCGAGCGCGTTGAGCCAGGAGATCCGGTTATAGACCTGAAAGACCGCCTCGCCGCCAGGTTTGAGGACGCGGCGGCACTCCTCCACCAATCGCTGGGGATCCGCGGTGTACTGGACGACCCCGTGGGCATACACCAGGTCAAAGGTGTTGTCGGGAAACGGGAGGCGCTCGCCGTCCGCGACCTCGAACGTGCCGGCCAGCCCCTGCTGCTGGAAATTGGCGCGGGCCAGGTCGATCGCGGAGGCGGCCAGATCGACGCCGGTGACCGCTGCGCCGCCTTTGGCGAAGCGGGCGAGGTCGACGCCGGCGCCACAGCCGACTTCGAGCACCGAGCGCCCGCGGTAGCCGTCAAAGGCCACGAGCCGAAGCAGATGATGGAGCTTTTCGAAATGGTACTGGTCGAGATCGTCGAAAAAGCCGCGCGAACCGACCGGGTGGCTGGTGATCTCGAGATCGTGGATATGCCGGTTCCAGTACGCGCGCACGTCGTCGGTCGAAGCCACGGCCAAACTATATCGCACCGGTTTGCTACGATGGCGGGCCCATGATCCGCGATCTCGACCGGCTGACCGCCCGGACCTTCGACATCCTCGTTGTCGGCGGCGGCATCTACGGGTTGACGATCGCGTACGACGCGGCCCAGCGCGGCCTGTCGGTCGCCCTCATCGAGCGGGACGATTTCGGCAGCGGCACGTCGTTCAACCACCTGCGGACGATTCACGGCGGGCTGCGCTATCTGCAGTCGCTGGACATCAGCCGGGCGCGCGAATCGATCCGCGAGCGCCGCGCGACCGCGCGGATCGCGCCGCAGGCGGTGCGCCCCCTGCCGTTCGTCGTGCCGCTCTACCGGTCGTTGATGCGCGGAAAGATGGCGATGCGCGCCGGCTTCGCGCTCGATCGGCTCGTCGCGGCGGATCGGAATCGCGGCGTGCTGTCTTCACATCGGCTGCGAGGCGGCCGCGTCGTGTCGCGCAGCCACGCGGCGCACCGGTTCCCTGGCCTCCGGCGTCAAGGCCTGACCGGCGCCGCGGTGTTCTACGACTACGTCACGACGGAACCGGATCGTTTCACCTTCTCCTTTGCGCTGGCCGCGGCGGAGCACGGGGCTATCCTCGCGAACCACGTCGAAGCGATCGCGCCGCTGGTCGACGGCGGACGGGTGACCGGCGTACGCGCGCGCGACGCGCTCGGACCGCGCACGATCGACATCGCCGCGCGCCTGACCGTGAACGCCACCGGCGGGCGCGTGGACCGGCTGCTGAAGCCGCTGGGGATTGCGACCGGCATCCCCATGCTGAAGGCGATGAACCTCGTCACGAGGCGGGATGCCGGAAACGAGGCGCTAGGCGGCCGATCCGCGTCGGGCCGGAATCTGTTTCTCGTCCCGTGGCGCGATCGCGCCCTGTTCGGCACCTGGGAATCCGATCGCGCCTGCGATCCGGACGATACCGGCGTCTCCGAGTCAGACGTCGCGACGTTCATGGCCGAGCTGAACCAGGCCTTTCCCGCGCTCGACCTCACGATGGCCGACGTCACTCTGGTCCACCGCGGCGTCGTCCCCGCGGCCGTCCACGGCGGCCGCGTCGGGCTCGCCAGGCACGAGCAGATCCGCGATCACGCGACGCAGGGGTTCGAGGGGTTGCTGAGCGTGGCTGGGACGAAGTTCACGACGGCGCGCGGCGTGGCGGAGCGGGTCACGGATGCCCTGCTGTCCAAGTTGAAACAGAAGCCCGTGCCCTGTCGGACCGGCACCGCGCCGCTGCCGGGCGGAAGCCTTCGCGACATCGGCCTCGCCATCGCCGAGGCGCGGCGGGAGTTCGACGAGGGGCTGCCGACCGACACCATCCCGCATGTGATCGCCGCCTACGGATCGCGCTACCGCGACGTCATGGAGCTGGCGGCCGGTCGTCCCGACTGGCGCACGCGGATCGCGCCGGACTCGCCCGTCATTGGCGCCGAGCTGGTGCTCGCCGCGCGGAAGGAAATGGCGCCGACGCTGGCGGACATCGTGATCAGGCGAACGCCGCTCGGCGCGCTCGGCCATCCGGGCGACGACGCGGTGGCGCGTGCGGCGAAGATTGTCGGCGACGAGCTCGGCTGGTCCGAGGATCGCCGGCGGGAAGAAATCGCCGGCGTCGATCGTTTCTACGGGACAGTGAACGCGTTGAACACGTAAGTGAAGCCGGCGGTGAAGCCGATTGTCGGATCGACCGTGGTCAGGCCGAAGAACGCCCCCGCGTCGAACCTGACGGGCCCGCGGGTGTAGCGTCCCCCGATCTTCAGCAGTCCCCGGCTCTCGGTCCCCGCAAAGGCGCTCGACCGGGTCGAGACGCGGCCGTTCAACTCACCGACGAGCTCCGCCGCTTGGGTGATGGCGCGCGCAAAGGACAGACCGTACAGGAACACGTCGTTCTGCCCCACCCCCGACGTCGGGTTCGTGAGAATGCCCGCGCCGATGTTCCCGACCACGCGGATGGACTGCACGGTCTTGGCGAGGAGCAGGATGCCGGAGACGTCGGTCGTGTCGAGACCGATGCCCTTCTCGTTCGAGGCGTTGGGCAGTTTGGTGGCGAAGCGGATGCCGACGGCCGGGCGCGACGCCGTTTCCGGCAGGATCCGGATTTTCGTGGCCAGCACCGCGTTGGCGACGTCGTGCGTGTCGGCGCCCGTCACGGTCAGTAGCGGCGCCAGCGGCGCGTTCGGGTTTCGGCTCGTGATGCTCAGGCTGTTGTAGATTCCGCCGTCGATCTGCAGCTCCGCGATCGAGCTCAGGCCGACACTGATCCCGATCGTCGGCACGCTGATCAGGTTTCCCTTCAGTCCCGACACCGGGTTCTGGTAGTCGTGGGCGTAATCGAACCCGCCTTCGATCAGCACGCGGCCGGCGCCGATCGGCTCCGGATCCTCGGTCACCAGCGGACGCTGCTGCGCGGACGCCGATCCGGCGCACGCAGTCAGCGCGAAGACCACACACCACATTCGACGTCGCATCGACACCTCAACTGGTCCGTCTGAAGCCGGACGCTATGGAAGAACCGGCAACAGCCGGGGGAAACGGGAAGCCGCCTCGGGGATATCGACAGCGGTTGGATCCGGCGTCACCGGGCCCTCCCGGTCCGAGTCCGCCTTCCGCCGGCCGTCGGTTGTGTCCGGCTTCAGCCGGACGCCGACGCGCAGCTCCCGCGGGGGGTTCAGGCGCGTATCGAGAAGATGCCGGGGCGCTACGTTGCTCAGCGCCTTGAGCATCGACTGCTTCACGCCAGGATGCTCGCGCTCGAGCTCCATCAGCAGGCGCTTGGCGCGCTGCCGCTGCAGGCCCAGATCGCCGCAGGCCGGGCAGCAGCAGCCGACGATCGGCAGCTCGCATTCCTTCGCGTAGGCGCGCGCTTCGTCTTCGCCGACGTACACCAGCGGCCGGATCACCACGTGCGCGCCGTCGTCGGACACCAGTTTGGGCGGCATCGCCTTCAGCGATCCGGCGAAGAACAGGTTCAGCAGGAGTGTCTCGATGAAGTCGTCGGCGTGGTGCCCGAGGGCGATCTTCGTCGCGCCGTGCTCCCTGGCGAGGCGATACAGCACGCCGCGGCGCAGGCGCGCGCACAGCGAGCACGGCGTCGCACCGTCGTCGAGGATGTCGTCGATGGTCTGGCCGATGTTCGTGTGCTCGATCCGGTACTCCCAGCCGCGTGCCCTGCACGTGCTGGCGATGAGCTCGTGCTTGTACTCCTTGTAGCCCGAGTCGACGTTGACCGCGATCAGGGTGAACGCGATCGGCGCGCGCTGGCGCAGGACGTCGAGCGCCTGGAGCAGCGCCCAGCTGTCCTTGCCGCCCGACAGCCCGACCATCACGCGATCGCCGTCCTCGAGCATGTCGTAGTCGATGATCGCCCTGGTCGTCTTCTTGGCGACACGCGCCTCGAGCTCGCTGCGGTAGGCCATATCCCGATTCTAACGCGAGCCGACAACCCGCGCGGGGATGCCGACGGCGATCGCTGAGGCGGGCACGTGCTCGCGGACGACCGCGCCGGCGCCGATCACCGCCGCGTCACCCACGGTGACCCCGTCGAGG
The DNA here is from genome assembly GCA_043783985.1 of Acidobacteriota bacterium. GTDB lineage: Bacteria > Acidobacteriota > Vicinamibacteria > Vicinamibacterales > CAVVIG01 > CAVQFC01. The sequence goes on from JAYVYV010000372.1 coordinate 19,443, forward strand.
ATCTTCGCCCCGGCACCCAACCAGACACCGTCGCCAATCGCGACGCCCGCCGAAGTCCGTGTCTGTTCGAGGACCGTTTTCGAAGGGTCGGAGAAGTCGTGATCGCCGCCGATGACGTAGCCGTAGGCCGCCATCAACACATTTCGCCCGATGGTGACGCGGCTGGCCGAGAAGACCTCGCAGTTGAAGCCGATGTTCGCGCCGTCGGCCAGCTCGATGTCGCCGTTCTTGCACGACAGGATCGTGTTGCGGCCGACGAATACGCCGTCGCCGATATGGATGCCGCGATTCGACTGCCCCTTCGCGTCGATAAGGCAGTTGTCGTCGATCACGACGTTGCTGCCGATGTGAATCTTATGAGGGTGGCGAAGGACGACATGCTGACCGAAGACGACGTTGCGCCCGCACGATCCGAGCAGCATCGGGTACAGCGCCTTTCGGATGACCAGCCCCAGCGCCCCGGGCCAGGACTGCGCGAACATGATGACGAGCTCGTACTTCAGCAGCGCGCCGAGACCCGGACGGCCGACGACGAGCTCGGCGTACTTCGCGCGGCTCGACGTGCCTGGCGCGAAGAGCTGCTCTTGTGCGTTGGCTATCGGCGGGCGTTCTCTCACAGCCATCCTTCGCGACGGTACCAGTCAAGCGTGCGGCCGATGCCCTCACGCAACCCGACGCGCGGGGCGAATCCGAGCTCCGTCCGCGCGCGCGCGATGTCGAACGCCCGGCTCTTGGTGAAAAAGTCCACGCGGCGGCGGAAAATCGGCGGGTCGATCCCGAACGGCCTGCAGATCGTCTCGCACACGGCGCCCGCGGTCCAGAACGGCCAGACCGGCAGGTGCCGCGTCGGCGTCGGGACCCCCGCGACGTCGGCCACCAGCGCCACGAGCGCGTTCAGCGTGGTCACTTCTCCGCCGGCAAGGATGTAGGTGCGATTCGCAGCGGCCGGATGCGTCCCGCACAGGAGAAAGCCGTCGATCAGATCGTCGATGAACGTCAGATGGTAATAGATTTCGCCCCCGCCGAGGGTGACCCAGCGCCGCCGTGCGACGCCGCGGAACAACTTCAGCAGCCGGCGATCGCCGGGTCCGTAGATCCCGGTCGGCCGCGCGATCGTGACCTCGACCCCCAGTCGGGCGCCCGCCTCCCGCGCCAGCTGCTCGCCTTCGAGCTTCGTGATCTGATACACATCGCCCGGCTCGAGCGGCGCGTCCTCGTTCGCCGGCGGACGCTCGACGTCTCCGTGCACGCCCACCGTGCTGCAGTGCACGACGCGCCGGACCCCGCCGCGGGCCGCCGCTTCGACGATCGCCTTCACCGCGTGCGCGTTGACCGCGCGGTAGACCTCGTCGCGCAGGCCCGCCTGCCGGTACATCGCCGCAATGTGGTACACGGTGTCGACGCCGCCGGCGGCGGCCGCCAGCGCCGAGGGGTCGCGCAAGTCCCCCTTCGCGATCGCGATGCCGTCGCGCGCGAGCGCGGCCGCGGCCGCGCTCGCGGTCCGGACCAGCGCCGTCACCGCGTCGCCCCGCGCCGCGAGCGCGCGGGCGAGATGGCCGCCGGTGAACCCCGTCGCCCCCGTGACTAGGACGCGCACCGTTCGGCGACGAGCGTGACCGGCGACCCGAACGGTTTCAGCAGCCCGAGGTCGTCGAGCCGGTGTTCGGTCCAGAGCGTGAACCGCCGCGAGCCGATCGCCTTGTGCAACGCGATCGGCAGGACGAATTGCCGATGGACGGAGCGGACCCGGAAGCCGTTGCGCCCGAAGGCGTCCGCAATCGTACGGTGCGTGAAGACGCGGTAGGGCTCCGTCTTCGAGCCCACGGCGTGCGCCGCGCGGCGCGCGAGCGATTCGAACAGCGCCACGCTGGTCGCCGACGGATAGTCGATGATGACGAGGCGCTCGGCGACGCGGCAAAGCTCCGCGACGCAGCGTTTCCACTCCGGCGTGTGCATCAGCATCCGGAAACTGACGACGGCGTCGAAGCGGCGATCGGCGAAGTCGAGCGCGTGCGCGTCACCCCGCTGGAACTTGATCGTCGTCAGGAACTGCTCGGCGGCCCGCTGCCGCGCGATCGCGAGCATCTCCTCGGAGGCGTCGACCGCGGTGACCTTCGCCCCGCCCAGCGCGAGGATGAACGCGGCCCGGCCGGTGCCCGTGCCCACGTCAAGCATCTCGCGGTTCGCGATGCGCCCGACCATGTTCGCGAGCACCCGCGCCTGGGTATGCGCGATGAGCTCGCCGATCGGGCCGCTGAACCGGCGGCTGTCGAACGTCCGCGCCATCGCCGGATCGGCGTACGCCGAGTAGCTGTAGTGGTCGGTGGGGTCGGCTTTGCTCATGCCACGTCCTTGACGACCGCGCCGGCCGGCGACGCCGGCATCAGCGCCGCGCACGCCTGTCGCGTCCGCTCGAGATACGCGGCGTAGCTGTACTTCGTCAAGGCCAGCTCGCGCGCCTGCCGGCCGACGGCCGCCGTCCTCGCCTTGTCGGTCAGGCCGGCCAGAAGGCCGTCGGCGTACTCCTGCGGGGTCACGCCCGTCAGGATCGCCGTCTCGTCGCTCAGCACCTGCGTGTGCGTCAGCAGCCGCGTGGCCACGATCGCCTTGCCCGATCGCAGGTACTGATAGATCTTCAGCGGGGTGTTCGTGCCCCGCGATCGGGGAGACACCAGGAGGTCGGCCGCGAGCAGATATGCGGGAATCTCCGACGCCGGACGCTCGCCCGCGAAGATCGTCACGTCCGCGATGCCCGCCGTGCGCGCCTGCTCGCGCGCCCTGGTCACCTGATCGGCGCGTCCCCCCGCGAGCACGAGCCGAGCGTCGGGGCGCGACCGCCGCGCGATTGCCATCGCCGCGAACAGCAGGTCGAGCCCCTGGTACGCCTCGAACGTACCCGTGTACAACACGATCGGCACGGCATCCGCCAGCTTCAGCGACGCGCGAACCGCCGCGGCAGCCTCGGGCGTCGCCTCGTCCTCCGCCGATCCCGGCGCATTCTCGATCAGCACGGTCTGCGCGCCGGGGTCGATCGCCTTCACGGTCTCCTCGAGCGACGGACAGATGACGATGACGACGCGGGAGCGGCGGATCATGAAGCGCTCGATCGCGAGGAACACGCGCGTGATGATGCGCGACCGGCTGAACGCGAAGTTCGAGAGCTGCTGCGGCAGGCTCGAGTGCATGTCGTAGAGGTGCGGTACGCGCAGGCACATCGCGAGCAGCGCGCCGATGAGCCCGCCCTCCTCGTGCGAATGGATGACGTCGTAGCGCCCCGAAAAGGCACGGCGCATCGCACTCAGCGCGAGCAGCGCGTCGAGCGGGATCTTGGCAAGTGACGGCCCGATCTTCACGCGGCGGACGAACGGCGGCCGCAGGCTGCGAAAGACACGAAGCCCCGGCATCGACACGCTCTCGCCGAACGGATACGTCACGAGGTCGACTGTGTGGCCGAGCGCGGTGAGGGCGCGGATACGGTGAAA
>JAYVYV010000373.1:0-3106 GCA_043783985.1 Acidobacteriota bacterium
GTCCGCCACCGGCGCACCGAAAATGAAGCCGCGGCTCTCGATGCCGACGACGAGATCGATCCGCTGGTCCTTGAACGGGACGGCGATCGAGTCGATCGCCGCGCGAAGGCCCGCCGCATCCTGCAGCAGCGTGGTGATGTCGTAGAACAGAATCCCGGCCTTCGGAAAGTCTGGTACGTGGCGAATCTGCGTCTTCAGATCAGTCATGGTCAGGTGACGGTGAAGCCGGTGTCCCTTCCACCGGGCACGGTGTGTTCGATCTCCAACTGCTCGACACGCGCGCCAGGCGGTCCGTGCCGCAGCGCGCGCTCGAATCGCTCCATCGCGTCGGCCTCGCCTTCCGCGGCGGCCTCCACGCGTCCGTCGGGCAGATTGCGCACCCAGCCGTGCAGATTCTCGCGCGCCGCGGCGGCTTGCGCGAAGTAGCGAAAGCCCACGCCCTGCACGCGGCCGCTGATGATATATCGTCTAGCGCTCCGCACTCGGCAATCCGCAATCCGCAATCCAACCCGCAATCCAATCCGCAATCCGCAATCCACGATCCACAATGTTCAAGGCTGTACCGCCGCTGGCTTCACCGCCTCTACCTTGAGCGGCTCGGCCTTGATCGAGTCCAGCTTCAGCCGCTGAAGCAACTGGTTCACCGGCGGCATCTTCCCTTTGACGTGGGAGTCGAGCCGTCCGATCTGCGCGTCCAGCCCGTTCGACAGCGTACGGAACACCGAGTAGGCCTGTTCGGTCGGCCGCACGTCGGCGCTTTCGATGACGCCCTGGAGCGCGGCGATCTTGTTGTTCAACTTGATCGGAAAGTTCAACGGGTCCTGACTGCTCTGCAGTTTCACCTGATAGATCTCGCCTTCGATCGCGCTGAGCGCCGCGGCGAACTCGTCGAGCGCCCTGGCCACCGGCGCCGACTTCACGTCGAGCTTGCTCTTGCGGTCCTCGATCTGCGCCTTGATCCCGCGCACCAGCAGCACCGCCTCGTTGGCCTGGCTCGCCTTGTCGCGCACCTTGATCGCGAGATCGAACTCCTCATGCAGATCCTGATCGGTGACGTCCTTCAAGAGGTGCGGCTCACGGCGCACGGCGAACGGCTGCGCGGCCGTCTGGCCGTCGACGGCGACGCGCACCTGATAGGCCCCCGGCGCTGCGAGCGGACCGCGCGAGCTCGCGGCCCACATGATGAGCCCGGGGAAGTCGGTCGCGCCAGGGTAGCGCAGATCCCACGTCAGACGGTTCAGCCCGGCAGCCACGGCCGGATGCGGTTCGGGCGGGCGCCGCGGACCTTCCTCCGATCCGTCCGAGGGGGGCGGCTTCCGTTCCGCATCGGCCGGCGTCCCGGTGAACGCGCGGATCACGTTGCCGTCCGGCCCCAGGAACTCCATCTTCACGTGCTGCGCGGCCGACTGCAGAAAGTAGTCGACCGAGACGCTGCGGTCGAGGCCCCGCAGCGCGTCGTCGGGTTTGTAGAGCCGGACGGTGGCCGTCGTCTGGAGTCCGCCCTGACGCAACGGCGCGATGTGGTCCATCACGTAGAAGCCGCGGCCGTGGGTGGCGATCACGAGATCACGCTCCTCGACGGCGATGTCGTGGACGGGCGTGTCGGGCAGATTCTGCCGCAGCGACTCCCACTTCGCGCCGTCGTCGAACGAGACGTAGACGCCGTGCTCGGTGCCCAGATACAGCAGCTTCGGCTGTTTGACATCCTCGCGAATCGCGCGCGCGAAGTCGGTCGCGCCGACGCCGTTGGTGATGGCCGCCCAGGTCTCGCCGTAGTCGTCGGTGCGAAAGACGTACGGGGCGAAGTCGTCCTGCTGATAGCGATTGGCCGCGACGTACGCCGTGCCCGCGCGAAATGGCGACGCCTCGATCAGGCTGATGCGGGCGAAGTCCCCCAGCGCCTTCGGCGTGACGTTCTTCCAGCTCGTGCCGCCGTTGCGCGTCACCTGCACGTAGCCGTCGTCCGACCCGGCCCAGATCACGCCGCCGTCCTTCGTCGACGGGGCAATGCTGAAGACCGTCGCGTAGGTTTCCACGCCCGTGTTGTCCTTGGTCAGCGGGCCTCCCGACGGCCCCATCGTCTTCGGATCGTGACGCGTGAGGTCCGGGCTGATCTTCTCCCAGCTCTGCCCTTCGTTGGTCGACTTCCACACGTGCTGCGAGCCGACGTAGATGACGCGCGAATCGGTCGGCGCCATGACGATCGGGAAGGTCCACTGGAAGCGTTCGGCGATGTCGGCGGACGCGTAGCCCATCGGGTTGTCCGGGTACGGGTCGATTTCGCGCTCCTGACCCGTGCGGCGATCCAGACGCGTGATCAGACCGCCGTAGCTGCCCGCGAAGAAGATGTCCGGGTTGCGGGGATCGCTCGCGATGTAGCCGCTCTCGCCGCCGCCGACGGAATAGAACACCCGGTCGGCGCCGCCCCCGGATCCGCCCGGCCCGCCCTGCGCCGGCGCGCTCGAGACGCAGGCGGTGCTGTTGTCCTGCTGCGCGCCGCAAACGTGATACGGCACGTGCCTGGTGGTGATCACGTGGTAGAACTGCGCGGTCGGCATCTGCTCGGGTGTCCAGGTGTCGCCGCCGTTGACCGAAATGGTGCCGCCGCCGTCATTGGCCTCGATCATCCGGTTCGAGTCGTTCGGCGCGATCCACAGGTCATGGTTGTCGCCGTGCGGCACGTTGCTCGTCTTCCAGGTCTTGCCCGCGTCGGTGGACTTGTAGATGTTGACGTTCAGCACCCACACCGTGTCCTTCACCTTCGGATCGGCGTAGACGCGCGAGTAGTAGAACGCGCGCTGGCGGAGGTCGCGGCGCTCGTTCACCTTCCGCCACGTCGCGCCCGCGTCCTCGGACAGGAAGAAGCCGCCGTCCTCCGCTTCGATCTGCGCGTAGAGACGATTCGAGTCGGCGCCGGAGACGGAAAAGCCGATCTTGCCGAGCATCGTCTTCGGCAGTCCGGAGTTGCGCGAGATCTCGGTCCAGTGATCGCCGCCGTCGGTCGTCTTGAAGATGCCGCTGCCCGGACCGCCGCTCGACATCTCGTAGGCGTTGCGGTAGGCCTCCCACAGCGCGGCGTAGATCACCTGCGGGTTCTTCGGATCGA
>JAYVYV010000374.1:0-7997 GCA_043783985.1 Acidobacteriota bacterium
TACGCGCACATCGGCTGGTTCCTGCACGACACCAAGCACGACAAGCTGGAGCCGAACAACCCGGTCATCCGCGACTTCGGAAAAGAGCCGGAACTCGCCTTCCTCGAGCGGTATTTCTTCCTCCCGCCGGTGGTGCTCGCTGTCGCGCTGTACCTGGCCGGAGGATGGCCGTGGCTCGTTTACGGCTTCTGCCTGCCGACGATGACGCTGGCGCACGCGACGTTCGCGATCAACACGGTCAACCACATGTTCGGCTCGCGCCGGTTCGAGACGGTCGATGAGTCGCGCAACAACCCGTTCACCGCGTTCTTTGCCGTGGGCGAAGGGTGGCACAACAACCACCATCGCTTTCAGCGTGCCGCACGCAACGGGTTCTACTGGTGGGAGTACGACCTCACGTGGTACACCATCCGCGCGATGGCGGCGGTCGGCCTCGTGTGGGACATCCAGCCGGTCCCGAAACGCATCTACGAGGAAGCGCGCGCGGTGAAGATCCGCCGCGCCGCCCGCACGCTTCCCAGCGTGGTCGACGCGTCGCCGATGCCGTTCGAGCTCGCGCAGGAACCCGACTAGCAGGACACCGCGCAGATCGCCGAGAACCCCAAAACCGATCGTCTCCGTGTGCGTTGCGTGCTCCGCGGTCTCATCCGAGCCGTATATCCGCGACGATCGGTAGATGATCCGAGGCCACGAGCGCGAGCCGCGTGCGGGGCAGCTCGACCCCGACGATCTCCAGCTTGCCCGCGTAGTAGATGTGGTCGAGATGGAGCACGGGAAAGAGCCCCGGGTAGGTCCGCTGCGTCCGCTTGCGCGGGAGAAAGTCCCGGAGGTCGACGCTGTGGAGCTTCTCGTTCAGCAGCGACGTCGCCAGCCCCCGCATCCACTCGTTGAAATCCCCCAGCACCAGCTTCGGCCCCGTGACGTGCCGGTCGCAGACGATCGCCGTCAGCCGCTTCGCCTGGTGGCGCCGCTCGAGGATCGCCGTGCCGAGATGCACGTTGTAGAGATGCAGCGTGCAGCCGTCGGCGACGATGTCCACGCGCTGCATCCGCCGCGCCTCGCACGTCTTCCACGACAGATCATGTTCGATGTGGTGAGCGATCGGCAGGCGGCTGAGCACCGCGTTGCCGAACTGGTGGCCGCGGAACTGCCGCGCGGGCGCCATCACCCAGCCCATGCCGAGCAGCGCGCCGAGCTCTTCGGCGTGGCCGCCGCCGTTCGGCCCGGCGCCGACGACTTCCTGCAGCGCGACGACGTCGGCGTCGATCGCCCGGAGGACCGCAGCGATTCGGTCGGGACGCGTCCGGCCGTCGAGCCCGCGGCATCGATGCACGTTGTAGGTCGCGATGCGCAGCGTCGGGCGCGGCCCTGGATTCACTACGCTATGATAGTCCGTGCGTCATCGAGCGTCCCGTGCCACGCTCCTCTCGTGCATCGCGGCGGCCGCGCTGGTCGTCGCGGCAGCGGGCTGCGGGAAGCCCGCGCCCGTCGAGCCGCTGCAGCTCGACGGCAACCGGCTTACGATCAATAACCGCTCGCCCCGCGACTGGACGAACGTCGAGATCTGGTTGAACCGGAACCACAGCGTGCGGATGACGTCGATCGCCGCCGGCGGGCGCGTGCAGGTGCCGCTCGACGCGTTCGTCGCCGGCTTCGGCCAACGCTTCAACTACAGACGCACGCAGATCACGGATCTCCGGCTGAAGGCGACGCTCCCCGACGGCTCGCCGATCGAACTGGCGCACACATTCACCGAGGGGGGCCTCGCCGGGGCCTTGGGAGGGAAACGCTGATGGCTCGGTTGAAATCGGAGCTCGAAGTCGCGTGCCCGTGCTGTCACACGGTGCTCGTCGTCGACACCAACCTCGGCCGCGTCGTCTCGCACAACGAGCCCGACCGCGGCAACAAACCGGAGTTGAGCAACGCACAGGGGATTCTGGCGGCCGAGGCAGCTCGGCGCGAGTCGATCTTCCAACAGTCGGTGGATTCGGAGAAGCACCGGGGGGACGCCCTGTCCAAGCGCTTCGACGAGGCGCTGCGTCAGGCGAAGGAAGAACCGGTGACCAAGCCGATGCGAGATTTCGATCTGGACTGAGCGCGCGGCCTGGGCGGCCGCTTAGTCTTCATCCTTCTCCCGCCAGCGGCGCTGCCATTCGTTCTCCCGCCACCAGCGTCTCGCGAGATCGAAGACGAAGATACCGCCGAGCAACACGACGATGAAGACGATGGATTCCACTAGGATTGGGAAGAATAGTGGAGAGCAGGCCGCTGATCAACCCTCGAAGCGGAATTCTTCGGGCAACGGGCTCCAGCGTCTGCGGCCCTGGTAGAACAGCGGTTTTCGTCCGGGGAACGCCGACCGAAAGGCCCGATAACGCGCCCGCAGCCGATCCACCCGTTCGTCCGACGATGGGAGGGGGCGATGCGGGTGGTCCAGCAACACCCGCTCGACCTTCCAGACGTTGTGGTCGGTCAGCCGCCAGTCGTAATCGCCCATCAAATCTGCAATGTTCACGACGACGTAGCCGGTGACGCGGCCGGTGAAGTCGACGTAGGGATCCATGTAGCTGCGCGCGAGCGCCCGCGGAGTGGCGAACGCCGGCTTGCGCCCGTGGAGGCCTGGATCGCGGGAGCGTGCGATCGAGCCCCAGCGCCCCTTCCGGCGATACACGAAGATGACGTGGTCCAACTGATCGATCGATTCGAAGCTGAGGAGGAGGGGCGGGTAGCCGTGCTGCTCGAGGACAACGGCCGCGAACAGCGCCGCCTCGAGGCAGTGGGCGCATCCGTGCCGGACCACGCCGCGGAAGGTGCGCAGGGTCGCGCGCCCGCCGGGTTCCTGGTTGTAGGGGAGCGCGTTCAGGTAAGCCTGAACGGCGGCGGGGGTCCGCAGCCGCGCGACGAGCCTCTTCTCGCGCGGCGTGAAACGACCAGCCGCGTAGCCCCCGGTTCCCGGCCCAGACCCCCTACTCAAGCTTCTTGAGATCCGCCAGCACCTGGTCGGGCGACCAGTCGTTGCCCGTGTACACCTTCACCAGCCTGCCGTCCGCGCCGATGATCGCGGTGCGGAGGTTGTGGGTGATGTCGCGCGCGTCGTTGAGCGCGCGGGCGACCGACACGCCGAAGCGCGCCGCGAACTGATCCACGTCGTCGCGGTCGCCGGTGAGGAAGGTCCACCGGGCCAGGTCGGCGTCGAGGCTCTTCGCGTGTTTCTTGAGGACCGCCGGCGTGTCGGTGACCGGATCGAAGCTCACCGTGACCAGCTTCACGTGCTGCAGCGCCGGATCCGCCTTCAACGGTTTTTGCAGCGCGGCGAAATGGCGATCCATCAGCGGGCAGAATGTCGGCAGCGGGCAGCGCGTGTAGATGAAGGTCATCACCACGGGTGAGCCTTTGAAGGCGGCGAAGCGCTGCGGTTTACCGTCCTGGTTCACGAACGCGCCGTCGGGGATTGCCTCGCCCGGTTTCAGCAGCTCGAATCCCGACGAAGCGGCGGGCGGGTCCGGCGCATCGACCGGTGGCTTCTCGAGCGGCGCGCTGCCGACCTTCCTGACATCGGCGAGGTGGGCGCCGTTGGACAACACGATCAGCTTGGCGTCGATCAGATCGCCTGGCGCGAGGCCGTCGAGCGCCTTGGCCTCCGGCACTTCGTAAGGCATCGTCATCGCGGGCATGAAGCCTGTGATCGCTTCGTGCTTCACGATGACGAGCTTGCGCGGCGCGTCGAGCGACTGGACCTGGCCCTGCAGCGTGAAGGTCCGCTGTTCGGGCGGCTTGCCGCAGGCCGCGACCGCGAGGCAGAAGGACAACACGCCAGGGAACAAAATACGGCGAGCGCGCATATGATCTAGTGTAGATGATCTGGACAGGCACCTCCGGCTACAACTACCCGGAGTGGAAAGGGAGCTTCTATCCCGCCGATCTCGCGGCGGCGAAGATGCTGCCATACTACGCGGCGCGGTTTCCCACCGTCGAGATCAACTACACGTTCTACCGCATGCCGACCGAGAAGATCGTGTCGGGCTGGGCGGCGCAGACGCCGTCGCCGTACAAGCTGACGCTGAAGGCGCCGCGGCGCATCACCCACGACAACCGGCTGAAGCACGTGGGCGAACACGTTCAGGCATTCTGTCAGGTGGCGGCGACGCTCGGCGACAAGCTGGGCGCGCTCCTGTTTCAGCTGCCGCCGAATCTGAAGAAGGACCTCGCGCTGTTCGACGCGTTTCTCGAGACGCTGCCGCCGAAGGTGTGCGCCGCGTTCGAGTTCCGCCATGCGTCGTGGCACGACGAGGAGATCTTCGCGCGGCTCGCGGCGCGCAACCTGGCGCTGTGCGTCGCGGACAGCGAGAAGCTGTCGGCGCCGGTCAGGATCACCGCCGACTACGCCTACTTCCGGCTGCGCGATGAAGGCTACACGCGGGACGATATCAAGCGCTGGGCCGACACCGTCGCGCGCGAAACCGCGTCGTGCACCGACGTGTTCGTCTATTTCAAGCACGAGGACGAGGGCAAGGGGCCCGAGTTCGCGCAGCTGCTGATGACCCATCTCGGGATCGCATGATGCACGTCGTTCGGCGTTCGCCGTTCGACGTTCGTCGTTGGAGAACACCGTGTCCGAACCCTTTGTGATCGCTCGCACCTCCGCTGGTGAGGATGTCCTCTTTCGTCCGGCGTTGGCCAACCGCCACGGGCTGATTACCGGCGCGACCGGGACCGGCAAGACCGTGACGCTGCAGGTGCTGGCCGATCATTTTTCGGGCATCGGCGTGCCGGTGTTCGTCGCCGACGTGAAGGGCGATCTCTCCGGCGTCGCCGCGGCCGGCGCGATGTCGCCGAAGCTGGCCGAACGGCTGAAGGCGACCGGGATTCCCGCCCCGGCGTTCGCCGCCGATCCGGTCGCGTTCTGGGACGTGTTCGGGAAGCAGGGCGTCCCGATCCGGGCCACGGTGTCCGATCTGGGGCCGTTGCTGCTGGGACGGCTGTTCGGTCTGAACGCGACGCAGCAGGGAGTGCTGGCGATCGTCTTCAAGCTGGCCGACGACAACGGTCTGGCGCTGCTCGACCTCAAGGACCTGCGCGCCATGCTGCAGTTTGCCGGCGACAACGCCTCGCAGTTCACGACGGAGTACGGCCACATCTCCGCCGCCTCGATCGGGACCATCCAGCGGGCACTGCTGGAGCTCGAGCAGCAGGGCGGCACCTCGTTCTTCGGCGAGCCGATGCTCGACGTCGACGACCTGCTGCAGACCGACGGCCACGGCCGCGGGATGGTCAACGTGCTGGCCGCCGACGACTTGATCCGTTCGCCGAAGGTCTACGCCACGTTCCTGTTGTGGATGCTGTCGGAGTTGTTCGAGCGCCTGCCGGAAGTCGGCGATCCGGACAAGCCGGTGCTGGTGTTCTTCTTCGACGAAGCGCACTTCCTGTTCAGCGACGCGCCGCCGGCGCTGCTGGAAAAGATCGAGCAGGTCGTCCGGCTGATTCGCTCGAAGGGGGTCGGCGTCTACTTCATCACCCAGAGCCCCGCCGACATCCCCGACATCGTCCTCGGTCAGCTCGGCAACCGCGTCCAGCACGCGCTGCGCGCCTTCACGCCGCGCGATCAGAAGGCCGTGAAGACCGCCGCCGACACGCTGCGCCCGAACCCGACGATCGACATCACGCGCGCGATCACCGAGCTGGCGGTCGGCGAAGCGCTGATCTCGACGCTCGACGCGAAAGGCAGTCCGACGGTGACCGATCGGGCGTGGATCGTGCCGCCGGCATCCCGCATCGGCCCGATTACCGAGGCGGAGCGCACCGCCGTGCGAGAGCAGACGAAAACTCTGTACGGACACTACGAGCAGACGATCGATCGCGAGTCGGCATACGAAAAACTCAAGGCGCGGACGACAGGGGCGGCACCGGCGGGAGGGGCGACCGGGCCAGGTGAGTCGGGTAGGCCAGGTGGGCCGGATCCCGCGGCGCCGTCGACCGGGTCCGCGGTCACCGACGCGTTGTCGAACATCCTGTTCGGCAGCACCGGTCCGCGCGGCGGCAAGCACGACGGCCTGGTCCAGTCCGCCGCCAAGAGCGCCGCGCGATCGGTCGGTTCCGGCATCGGCCGCGCGATCCTCCGCGGTGCGCTCGGATCGATCCTCGGCGGGTCAACGCGTCGAAGCCGGTGAGGAATTGGCGAGTTGGTGAGTGGGTGATGGCCACCTCGAACCGCGACCCCGGTGGCGTCCGGCTTCAGCCGGACCTCTCCACGATCTGAACGCAGAGCCCGCTCACCATCACGTCGCCGCCCACCGGCTTCTCGCCTTCATGGCCGCTTCACGTCCCTGACTCCGCTCGCCGCGTATCGAAAATTCCACCGAAGAATTCCACGATCTGATTTTCCGCCCAGTAGCCGTCGCCCATCGCCGACTGTTCGCCGACGAAGCCGCAGTGGCCGCCGTGCGCGCTGATTCGCAGGTCGATATGCGTGTTGCCGGTGACCTTCGGATCGTGAAAGGGCGCCGACGGCACGAACGGGTCGTCCTCCGCCGTGATGACGAGCGCCGGAATGCGGACGCGATCGATCACGCGCATCGCGCTCGCGCGGTGGTAGTAGTCCTCGGCGTTGCGGAAGCCAAAGTACGGCGCCGTGTAGGTCTCGTCGAACTTGCGCACGGTTGCGATCGCGTTCAATTGCGCGAGATCGAAGTGGCCGGGGTGGCACTGCTCCTTGCGGCGCATCCGGCGCTTCAGGTCGCGGACGAAGTTCCACTGGTACAGCCAGTTTTCGGAACGCTCGAGGGCGCGCGTGCACTCGCTGATCTCGATGATCGGCGACACCGCCGCGACGCCGAGCAGCGCGGCCGGCGCGTGGGCGCCGTATTCGCCGGCGAGTTTCAGCGCCAGGTTGCCGCCGAGCGAGTAGCCGGCGACGCCGATCGCCGGCAGGCCGTCGACGCGTATGAGCTCGTCGACGACATGCGCCGCGTCCGCGGTGAGACCGGAGTGGAACAGCCCTTCCGAGAGATGCTCGGTGTCGCCGCAGTTGCGCTGATTCAGGCGCACGACGTTCATGCCGCGGGCGAAGGCCTTGGCGGCCAGCCCGCGCATGTAGTGCGCCTCGCTGGATCCGTTGAGGCCGTGCAGCGCGATCAGCGTCGGATGCGCCCACGGCGCCGCCTGCCAGTGACAGTCGGCGACGACACGCGTGCCGCGCGCGACGTCGAAGTAGCGCCGCACCGGCGCCGGCAGCCGGGGGAAATAGCGCGGGTTCCCCCAGCTGTAGAGCGTCATCGCGTGACCATTGCGGAGTGACTCGCGCGGCTGGAATCCGGACACCTCCCGATCATATCGGAGATGCTAGGCTTGCCCGGTGGCCACGCGCCTGCCCGCCCTTGTCGCCGCCCTGCTGCTGATCCCGATCGCCCGCGTCCCGGCGCAGTCGCGATCCTTCGATCTGCTGACGGCGAGCGTCAGCGACATCCAGACGGCGGTCGCCGCCGGCGCGCTGACCTACGAGCGCCTAGTCGCGCTGTGTCTCGCGCGCATTGACGCCTACGACAAGAGCGGACCGCGGCTCAACGCGGTGATCGAGATTAACCCGCGCGCGCTCGAGACCGCCCGCGCGCTGGACGCCGAGCGGCGGCGCAGCGGCCTCCGCAGCCCGCTGCACGGCAGTCCCATCGCGGTGAAGGACAACGTCGACGTCGCCGACCTGCCGTCGGCCGGGGGCACGCTCGCGCTCGCCGGTACGTTCCCGCCGCGCGACGCGACGGTGATCCGGCGGCTGCGCGACGCCGGGGCGATCATCTTTCTCAAGACGAACATGGACGAACTGGCGCTGGGCAATCAAGGGCTCAGCTCGCTCGGCGGCCAGATCCTGAGCCCGTACGATCTGACGCGTGACCCCGGCGGCTCGAGCGGCGGCACCGGCGTGTCGGTGAACGTGGGCTTCGCGCCGATCGGCATCGGCACCGAAACCGGCGTCTCGATCCGCAGCCCGGCGAGCAACAACGCGC
>JAYVYV010000375.1:0-3099 GCA_043783985.1 Acidobacteriota bacterium
GCCGAGGTGCACAACAACCTCGGGCTGCTCTACGAAGAGCACGGGCAGCGCGACGATGCGATCAAGCAGTTCCAGCGCGCGATCGTGATCGACCCCAGGTACGTGAAGGCGCACAACAATCTCGGCGTCGCCCTGATGCGCGGCAGCCAGGCGTCCGCGGCGGCGGCGGAGTTTCGCGAAGCGCTGGCCGGCGATCCGCGCAACGTCGAGTCGCTCGTGAATCTGGCGCTGCTGCAGAAGTCCGCCGGACGGGTCGCCGACGCGCGCGATCTGCTGCGCCGCGCGCTGGCCATCGATCCGCGCAACGCCGGCTCCCACTACAACCTCGCGGTCGTCGCTGACGAGGGCGGCGATGCGGCGACCGCGATCGAGCACTACCGCGCCTTCCTGCGGCTGGGCGCGGTGACGAACGCGGATCTCGTCGGCCGCGTCCGCGCGCGGCTCACGACGCTCGGCGGTTAAGAGGTTCGTCGTTCGACGTTCGACGTTCGACGTTCGACGTTCACGTTCGTCGTTCCACGTTCCACGTTCCCGTTTCGCCTCTATAATCCCCGCATGGCCGACCAGCAGACGAACCCCGAGATCGACGATCTCCTCCGCGAAGACCGTACGTTTGCGCCGCCGGCCGACTTTCGCGCCCGGGCTGTCGTCCGCGACGACAGCATCTACGCCGAAGCCGAGCGCGACCCCGACGCGTTCTGGGCGAAGCTGGCCGGCGAGCTCGAATGGTCGCGGCCGTGGGACACGGTGCTCGACTGGCAGCCGCCGCACGCCAAATGGTTCGTCGGCGGAACAATCAACGCGAGCGTCAACTGTCTCGACCGCCACGTCCGCGGACCGCGCCGCAACAAGGCCGCGCTCATCTGGGAAGGCGAGCCAGGCGACCGCCGTACGCTGACCTACTTCGATCTGTACCGCGAGGTGTCGACGTTCGCCAACGTGCTCAAGTCGCTCGGCGTCGGCAAGGGTGACCGCGTCGCGCTGTACATGCCGCTCGTCCCCGAGCTCGCGATCGCGATGCTCGCATGCGCCCGCATCGGCGCCGTCCACAGCGTGGTCTTCGGCGGCTTCAGCGCCGAGTCGCTCCGCGATCGCATCAACGACTCCGCGTGCCGTCTCCTCGTGACCGCGGACGGCGGCTGCCGCCGGGGACAGATCGTCGCGCTGAAAAAAGTCGCCGACGAGGCGATCGCCGATACGCCGTCGATCGAGCATGTGATCGTCGTGCAGCGCGCGGGCGCGGCGCTGCCGGTGGAGATGCACGCCGGCCGCGATCACTGGTATCACGAGCTCATGCTCGACGCCTCGTTCACGTGCGATCCGGAGCCGATGGACGCCGAGGACATGCTCTACATCCTCTACACGTCAGGGACGACCGGGAAGCCGAAAGGCATCGTTCACACCACCGGGGGCTATCTGGTCGGCACGTACGCGACGACCAAGATGGTCTTCGACCTGCGCGAAGACGACGTCTACTGGTGCACGGCCGACATCGGCTGGGTCACCGGCCACAGCTACGTCGTCTACGGCCCATTGGCGAACGGCGCGACCGTGCTGATGTACGAAGGCGCGCCCGACTGGCCGCAGAAGGATCGCTTCTGGTCGCTGATCGAACGGCACGGCGTGACCGTCTTCTACACGGCGCCGACCGCCATCCGCGCGTTCATGCGATGGGGCACCGAGTTTCCGCAGAAGCGCGACCTGTCGTCGTTGCGCCTGCTCGGATCGGTCGGCGAGCCGATCAACCCCGAGGCGTGGGTCTGGTACTACAAGTTCATCGGCGGCGAGCGGTGTCCGGTCGTCGATACCTGGTGGCAGACCGAAACCGGCGCGATCATGATCGCACCGCTGCCGGGCGTCACGACGCTGAAGCCCGGATCCGCGACCCGGCCCTTTCCGGGAATCTTCGCGGAAATCCGAACCGACAGCGGCGAGAAAGTGGAAGTCGGCGGCGGTCTGCTCGCACTGACCCGTCCCTGGCCTTCGATGCTGCGCGGCATCTACGGCGACGACGCGCGCTTCCGCGAGACGTACTGGTCGAAGTACCCGGGCGTCTACTTCGCGGGCGACGGCGCGCGGATCGACGAGGACGGCGACTTCTGGCTGCTCGGCCGGGTAGACGACGTGATGAACGTGTCCGGGCACCGGATCTCCACCACGGAGATCGAGTCGGCGCTCGTCGATCACCCCGCGGTGGCCGAGGCGGCCGTTGTGGGGGCCAACGACGAGATCACCGGCCAAGCCATCATCGGCTATGTGATCTTGCGGGGCGGCAACGACCCCAGCCAGGAGCTCGGCGAGCAAATTCGCCAGCACGTCGCCAAGAAGTTGGGTGCCATCGCCCGCCCCAAACAGGTGGTCCTGGTGCCCGATCTGCCCAAGACCAGGTCCGGCAAGATCATGCGACGCCTGCTGCGAGACATGGCCGAGGACCGCTCGCTTGGTGACACCACGACCCTCGCCGACCCGAACGTGTTCGATCTGATCAAGGCCCGCGCCGCGCTGGCCGCGGAAGACTGACGCGGCGGCGTCTACGCTCCGCTCGATGTGGAGGTTGGCGGCGACCATTGGAGTGGTCGCCAGCATCCTGGTTGGCGGCCTGGTCGGCTGCGTCCAGAACGGGCGCAGCTGTAAATCCGGGGCGTCTGCGCCGGGCCGAACCGTCCCGCTGCCCGTCACCGCCGACGTCACGTTGTGCGCTCAGCTGTTCGGAAGTGGTCCCACCGCTGTGGTGTTAGCCCATGCGCGAGGCTCCGACCGTCGAAGCTGGTACCCCTTCGCCCAGGAGTTGGCCGAGCGTGGCCACTCGGTGCTGGCCCTGGACTTTCGCGGCTACGGCGACTCTACGGGCGGCCGCGACGACAACAACGTGATCGACCTCCGCACCGCGGTGGACTACGAACGGTCGAGCGGTGCGACTAGAATCGTTGTGATCGGCGCAGCCTTCGGGGGCACCGCCGCGGTCATCGTGGCCAGCACCGGCGGTGTCGACGCCGTCGCCAGTATCAGCGGCCCCAATGTATGGCGAAAGCTCGATGCGGTGGCCGCGTCGGAGAACCTGGCGGTCCCCGTGCTCTTCGCCGTCGCCCGTTCCGACGA
>JAYVYV010000376.1:0-3097 GCA_043783985.1 Acidobacteriota bacterium
GTCGCGAAGTGTAGAGTGATCTGGCGCCAGGGCCAGGAAGGGGAACCTGGACCTAGAACCTGTACAGCTCGTCACGTCACGTCACGTCATGGCAGCGGCAGTCGGGTCGTGTGAAATGGTTCGAGCGCGTCGATCGCATCCGGACTCATCGTCTTCGCGTCCCACTTGAAGAAGCGCAGGTCAATCCCGTCCGGACGGAAGTCTGCGATCGTGAAACCGTGCTGTTCGATCGGAGTGACCTCTTCGCGCAGGTCGATGTGCGTAGGCGGCGTCGCGCCGATGCCGCGCCGCGTCGATGGCCACCCGGTCGGCCTGGTCCCCACGGGACCCGCGAGCACCGTCGTCACGGGATTTGCCTCGAAGCTATGGCTACCCGTGCGGAGCATCGCGCCGATCCCAATCGCGTGGAGATCGCCGCTGACCACGAGGGGCGTTCGCGACCGATTGGCCGAGAGCGACTGCATCAATCGGTCGTGTTGCGCGAGCCACCCGGTTTGCCAGTAGGGTTTCGCCACCCGCGTCGTCAGCTTGCCGTCTGCGCCCAGGATGTCGGGATACCACTCGCCCCACTTGCCGGCACTCCATCCGGGCGGATTGGACGGTGCGTGGACGAGGTGCGTCACCTCGGTGTCGGCGGTTCGCGCGTGCAGCCATCGCTCCACCTCCAGGTCGACGAACACGGCGCTTGGTCCGGCCATCGTCATCGTGCGCCGCACGTCATAGAGCAGCACCTCGGCGAGCTTGCCGTAGCGAAGTGTGCCGAAGCTCTCGGAGAGGCCACCGATCCGATCGCCAAATGACGACCATGGCAACCCGGCCGGACGGGAGGCGTGCGGCAAGAACTCCGGGTAGTACATCTGCTGGGTGGCGCGGGCCAGCCTCAGCATGAACGCCGTCGGCGGGAACGTCACGATGGTGTCGTCCGCGTCGTCGTTGTCGAAGTAGTCGTGGTCATCCTGGAGGAAGAAGACGGGCGTTGAGCGGAAGTCGGTGCCGTAGACAGAGATGATCTGCGGGCTCGACGCGAGCTTTAGCACCGTCTCGTTGTTGTCGCCAAACACCAATGACGAGCGCGAGAACGTGCCGGCCATCCGAATGGCTTCTGGCGAGCCACCCAGATAGGGAGCGCCGACGGGCGAGAGCAGATCCCAGTAGATGTGATCGCCGTTGGCGACAGCGGCATCCGGCTGGAATGCCAGCGCGCGCCGCAGCAACCGGCTCCTGATGGCGACGGGCAGGAACTCCAGGCGCTCGTGGCCGCCGGCACACGTGAAGAACAGGATGCGCACGTGCTCCGGCCGCGCGTCGGCCGCTGGAAACGTGGAGAGTTCCCACGGCGCACAGAGCGGCCGTCCAGAAACGTCGCGAAGGGAGAGGGAGTAGCGGCGCCCGGCCTGGAGCCCATTCGCATGGAACTGCCAGAACTCGCCCTTCGTGTCGTTCATGGACCCGCGCACGTTCGTCGACCCAATGCGAAGGCTGGGCGCGCCCGTCAGTGGTCGGGTGAAGGACGCCTTGACCATGACGCGTGTGTCGCTGACGGTCGGCAGCAGATGGCGCACCTGTCCGGTGTCCCAGGTCGGCGACGCGGGTGGGGTGCCCTGCTCGGCGAACAGGTCAGCGGGCAACGACGCCAGCACCGTCGCCCCGAAGCCGCCGACGAGAAAGTCGCGCCGATCCATGCCCATGACCATTCGCCCTTCGCTGAAACCTTCGGATTCGAGGATGGGCGAGGGCATACCCAGAACGATGGGACCGCAGCGATCCCCTGAAGCCCTCCACCGCGAGCACGATCGATTCTCCCGCCTCTATGAGTTGCCCAGCCGCATTCGGAATCAGGACCGAAGGCTTACCCACCGCCCAGCGGTGCGTGCAATAGCCATGCAGCCCGGCCGCGACAAACGCAGGGCCGACTTGACGTGAACTACTTACCCTGGGTCCCCGACTAGTACCCAACCGGCCCAAAACCGCTTCGCCGCAAATTTGCCTGACGGGTCGCTTTCAAGCGCGGACTGCGCCCGCCGCAGTGCCTCAACCTTAGTCATTTTGTCGACCATCCAATTCTTATAGAAATACTCCATAAGCATCGCGGTCGCCTCGTCAGACACTCGCCAGAGGGACATGAGAATGGCACGTGCGCCGGCCGCGCTGAATGCAGAGCGAAACCCGATCACCGCCATCGACGTCGCCCGATTACTGGACGGGACGCAGCCGCTGCTGATGGTGACGGACCCCCCGTACGGCGTGGACTACGACCCGGCCTGGCGCGCCCGAGTCGGCGTCAATCTGAATGCCCAGAAACTCGGGAGAGTCACGAATGACGACCGTGCCGATTGGACCGATGCGTGGCGGCTCTTCCCGGGAGACTGCGCGTACGTCTGGCACGCCGGCCTCAAGTCGAGCGTCGTTCAAACGTCGCTCGAGCAGGTCGGCTTTGTCATGCGCGCGCAAATCATCTGGGCGAAGGATCGACTCGCCTTGTCCCGCGGCGATTACCATTGGCAGCACGAGCCCTGCTGGTATGCCGTGCGCGACGGCGCGACGGGCCACCGCACCGACGACCGGACCCAGAGCACGCGGTGGACGATTCCCGCGCGCGACGACGCCGGCCACGGCCATGGCACGCAGAAGCCCGTCGAGTGCATGCGCCGCCCGATGCAAAACCATCTCGCCTCGGATGTGTATGACCCCTTCGCCGGATCCGGCACCACGCTGATCGCCGCGGAGCAACTCGGTCGGCGGTGTTTCGCGCTGGAGATTGAACCCACTTACGTGCAGGTGATCCTCGATCGTTGGGCGGCTTTTACGGGACAGGAGCCCGTCAAGTTATGACCGTCAATCCTGGGAAGGGGACCGATGGCGCTTGATCCGCAGAATACGGCGCAGATTCGCGACCGCGAACTGCGGGTGTGGGATCTATTGCTCAAAGGCGTTGAGGGGATCGAGATCGCGCGTCGCGAAGGGGTCGATCCCGCAGTGATCTCCCGCATCAAGACACGCGTCGAGCGACGCATTACCGCCGAGACCGATGGCAAGGCGCAGAGTGTGAAGGCCCGGCAGATTGGCGAGATTCGGCGGGCGCGGCGGGAAGCGTGGC
>JAYVYV010000377.1:0-7980 GCA_043783985.1 Acidobacteriota bacterium
CACGATGCGCGCAGTGATGGTCATGATCGTCTTTCTCTAAGGTCAGGCGGTCAGGCCCCACGCGCTCCCTGCCACAGTCGTGTCACCCTTAACAATGTAATGCCGCCGGTGCCGCGCTATGTGTGAGGGTTGTGATGTCCACCGGCCCTGGCACACTCACCCGAGCGGCACTGCCGACAAATGCGACGCACGCGGGTTGCCGATCGAGGCGACGGGGTTGGATGGCTGGCTTTTCTTCGGTCCGAGCGGATGATTGGCCACGAGAAGATCCTCGACAGCGCTTGCGCTCAGCGGACGTGAGAAAAGGTAGCCCTGGGCGTGGGTGCACCCCAGGCGCTCCAGTTCGCGTGCCTGGGCGTCGTCCTCGATCCCTTCGGCGACCACACTGGTGTTGAGCGTCCGGGCCAGCGCGAGGATGCTCTCGACGATCGCCGGGCGGTCGGGGAGCAGCAGGCTCTTCACAAACGAGCGGTCGATCTTGAGCGCATCGACGGGCAGCTTGTGCAGGTGACTCAGGGACGAGTAGCCGCACCCAAAATCGTCCAGATAGATTTCGCGCCGAACTCACGCAGATCGCCGAGCAGCTTCGCCGCCTCGTGGGGGCTGTCCATCAGCGCGGTCTCCGTAATTTCGAGACGGAGATCGCACGGCCGTAGTCCGGCGTGATCAACGGCCTGCTCTACGAGCAACAGAAAGTTCTGCTGCATGAGTTGCCGGCTCGACACGTTGACGGTGATGCAGTCGAGACCACCCGCAGGAAACCGCCGTTGCCAGTCGGCGAACGTGGCGCACGCCTGCTGCAGCACCCACGTGCCGAGCGGTTCAATGATCCCGAGCTCCTCGGCGAGGGGGATGAAGGTGACCGGCGAGATCGCCTTCCCGTTGCGTGTCCATCGAACCAGGGATTCGAATCCCACGCACATCCCAGTAGCCAGCATGACGATCGGCTGATAGTGCACTTCGAAGTCGTTGTTCTTGACCGCCCGCCGCAGATCGTTCTCGAGACCGACCCGGTCGATCTCGCGCGCGTGCATGTCGGCATCGAACAGCTCGTGGCGCGCCTTGCCCCGCGACTTCGCGTGATACATGGCCGTGTCCGCATCACGCATGATCTCGTCAGCGGTGTTGTAATGGACCCCGGCAAAGGCGATGCCGATACTCGCGGACGTGAAGACTTCCCGGCCGGTGATCGAAAAGGGCGCGCTCAGCGCGTCCTGAATTCGGAACGCGACGGCGTTGGCTTGCGTGGCGTCATCGAGTTCGTTCAGGAGAATCGCGAACTCATCTCCGCCGAGCCTGGCGAGGGCGTCTCCCTCACGAAGACACGATTCGAGACGACGCGACACCGCCGTGAGCAGCTCGTCGCCAACCGGGTGGCCGAGACTGTCGTTGACGACCTTGAAGCGATCGAGGTCGAGATACAGCGCCGCGAACCGGCTGCCGGCGCGCCGTTGTTTGAACTCGTCGAGGCGTCGGCCGAGCCCCTCCACGAAGACCGCGCGGTTGCACAGGCCGGTCAGCGGATCCCGGAACACGACGCCGTCGATCTGTCCCTGGGCGATCCCGCGGTCGGTCGTGTCCGTCAGCGATCCTGCGATGCGGGCCGGGCGTCGACCGGCGCGGCGCTCCGCGATACCGCGGCAGAGAAACCGCCGGTACGTGCCGTCCTCGTGGCGAATCCGGTGCTCGTGCTGCAGGAATTCGGTCGTGCCCGAGAGATGCGCTTCGAGCGCGTCCCTGACTGCAACGATGTCGTCCGGATGGACACGATCCATCCATTCATCAAGACGACCGATGCCGGCGGGCGTGGACAGGCCCACCATCGCCCTCCACCGGTCCGAGCAGTAGAACTCCTTGCTTCGAAGATCCCACTCCCACAACCCGTCATTGGCCCCGAGCGCCGCAAGCGTCAGCCGCTGTTCGCTTCGCTTGAGTAGCTCCTGCGCGTGCGTTCGCTCGGTGACATCGTCCCAGAGCAGCGTCGCCCCACCGGCTACGGGAAGTATTCTGACCCGCACAATCCGCACGCCCGCGCCGGAGGAGAGCCGAAGATCGGCCAGCGTCCGTGGGGTTCGATCCGTCAACACATCGTTGATCGCTCGCGCGAGGTCGGTCTTGGCCAGGACCGGCGCCACTTCAACGAGCGAGCGGCCCAGCGCCCGTTCGCGGGGACAGCCAAGCATTCGTTCGAGGACGTCGTTCCACAGCGTGACCCTGCCATGGCTGTCGACAACGGACATGCCCTGATCGAGGGATTCGACGACCTCGCGACGCCGGTGCTCCTCTTCGACGCGGTTCACGTGGGCGCAGTACGCGTGGTAGCCGAAATACAGTGGCAGTGCGGCTACCGGCAGGACTTCCCACATTCGGTGGTCGATCACTTCAATCAGCCCCACGGCGAGACTGGCGCCGAGAAAGTAGCCCGGACAGCCCGCGAGCATGCTCCGCGGCCACGATCGATCGATCGGCTGTCTCGCGAAGAGAGGCACGATGATTTCCGCCGCCGCGCTCTTGACGATGCAATACGCGACCACCGCAGCCGCGATGGGCACGCCTTGCCATGGCCATGCGAAGCTGCCCGTCGTGCCACCGAGCGACCAGTAGGCAAGGCCCGCCGCCTGTGTCGCCACCATGACGGCGGCTGCGTTCACGACCAGTCGGCGGAGCGGATCTGCGCGTTGCGGATCGACGCGCCATCGCGTGATCGTCGCGGCGGTCACGACGAGCATCGTCGCGTTCGGACCGAGCAGCAGCAAGGAGGCGAATTCGATGACGAAGGACGGCGGCACGGTGGCCCAGTGCCACGTGCTTGTCCGCTGCCTCCCGGCGGCAGAGATCAGGATTGCGACGAGGACCAGTCCGGAGAATTCAAGGATCCGGTCTGGCGGCGCCCAGTCCACGAGCCGACCGAGCAGATCGGAGAGTTGATTCACCGAAGTATGGCGTAGCAATGCCATGACCACCAGCGCTCGCAGACAAACCGCTGCTGGAGAACGTGTTGGAAGATCTTCCCCCCGGGGGACCGGAACGGGATGTCGCGTTTCAG
The DNA here is from genome assembly GCA_043783985.1 of Acidobacteriota bacterium. GTDB lineage: Bacteria > Acidobacteriota > Vicinamibacteria > Vicinamibacterales > CAVVIG01 > CAVQFC01. The sequence continues at coordinate 3,047 of JAYVYV010000377.1, forward strand.
CACATGCCCAGACAGAAATGCGGTTCAAGTGCCGGATCCGTCAGTGAATCGGCGCTTTGTCACCGTCAGCAGCGTCGTGCGGTACGCCAGCCACGTCGACACGATGCGCACAGTTCTCCGAGCGTGAATGGCTGCCGCAGAGGCGTCGGCGGCAATCCAGACTCCCCGTCCGCGAGAGGAAACCCATTTGGTAATTCCTCGTGCACTCCTGCAATCGGCCAATCGCTGATGGCCGATCAGGATGACGGCGACTGTTGGAAATGCGGCTGTTCCACCGGATCTACCGTATGGATGAGGCTGGAGTCCTTCTTGCGTGAGCGACGTGAAGCGGCGATCTCGCCATCAAATACATGTCTGCGTTGATCATCCTCGTTCACGACGACCCGCGAGCGCTTCGCCACACCGAGGCGCTGCTCTCTCAGCAGGGATTCCTGGTCGTGGCACTCACGTCGTTGGTTGCCGCGAACCATCTGCTCGAGTCCGTGATGCCGGACCTTCTGATCGCGGACGTTGGGCTGGACGCTCACGATGGCCTGCAGCCCGGCATTTCGAACCCTCACAACCATCCGAACGTGCCCGTGATCATCACGTCTGGCGACCACGACGAGGTGGCCGAGGCGTTCGCGACGCGGCACGGAGCGGCGTTTGTCGCAGCGCCGCTCGAGAATCGCGCCTTTCTCCCGGCCGTGTGGACCGCCATCGCCGAACGCCGACGCCTGCAGCGACCCATCCGGCGATGGTTCCGCCGGCCGGTGCCGACTGTCGTGGAGGTGGTCGCCGCGGGCGCGCCGGCGACGATTCTCGACGTCAGCTACGGCGGCGTGCGGCTCGCGCTCCGAAATGCCGGACCGATCCCGACCACGTTCGGCATCACGCTGCCCCACGGCGACGTGACGGTCAGCGCGCACCGCGTCTGGACCGCGAACTCGGCCGATGGCGATCGCGTGTGCTGCGGCGCCGAGCTGACGGAGGCGGCGGCCGATGTGTGGCGAGCGGTCGTCCACTCCCTGCAGGATATCGCGCCCCACGCGAGCCGTTAGATCGGTTCGGTCGCGCACGGCAATGTCGCTTCGGGCGCCAAGGGCCGATCCCGCAGGAACATCGCGCGGCGATCGGCGCGTCTACCGACGGGTGAGGTCATGACCCTGACCCTCACGACGAATGGTCTCGCCGGTCGGGTCAGGGACGCGGCGGTGAGTAGAGCGCCGTGTCGCGGTGAAACTCGGCCCAGGCGAACCAGTATTCGGGCTCGAGCACGAGCGCCTCGAGCGTCGATCCCTTCAACCGGCCGGACACGCACGTGCCATACGCGTTCCAATGCGAGCGGGTTTCGCGATCGATCAAGGCGGACGCTTCGGCGTCGGCCGCCTCGAAGGTGAGCGTCCGTCCGCCGTATCGCGCGACGAACGCGGTCGTGGTATCGGACCCGGGCTGGTGCACGATCAGCACGGGCTTGCCGCCGAGCAGATCGTTGACGACGCGAGCGTGCCGAAGCGCGTCGAGCGGGAAGGCCTTGCTCGCGCCCTCCACGTCGAGGCCCAGCACCATCGCGCGCGGCTTCAACCGGTCGTCGTGATACGTCACGTCGTCCGGCGCGCGGCCTTCGCCGGACAGGCCTTCGCGAATCATCTTGTTCTTTTCTGCGATCCGATCCGCGTAGCCGGGCAGCGGCTTCAACACGCGCGTGTCCGGATGCAGCCTGCGCCACTCCTGCCAGCTCGTGAGCAGAAACGGATACAGCTTCAAATGGGTTCCCTGCAGCGGACCGGAGATCGCCTCGAGGCTCGACTGCTGCCAGCGGCTGCCGGTGCCGCGATCCTTGAACACCTCGTTGCCGGCGACGACGCCCGCATTGTCCAGCACGAGCGGCCGGCCTTTCGCGTCGGCCCTGAACACGAGGGCCGTGTTGCAGTACGATCACCAGGTGATCGCGATCGGTCCTTTCGGCGACTGATCTTCCACGAGCCCGTGCTGCGACAGGATGCCAGCCGGGAATGCCTTGGCGGTCTTCCCGGTCATCACGCCGATCACGCGATCCTCGTCGTTCATGAAGGTCGCGTCCGATGCGCTGATGAACTGGGGATCGTGGACCGCGGCGTAGGGTAGGCTGGGCGGCGTCGGATTCTGAGAAGCCGGCATTCCCATCGGCAGAAACATGCCCACGACAACGAACGCCAAGGATGGTCTGTTCATCTCACAACTCCGTTCCGCCCGTACCATAACATGACGCGCGCGAAGTGAACGGGTGACGACTGCCGGCGAGAAGAGCCTGGCGCGGACGGGGCGGCGGGAGATCGACGAACCACACGCTGGCGCTTTTCTTGTCTTGGACGCCGCCGTCATTCCGGTGAAAATATCGTTGATGGAGCAACGAGGCGACTACGGCTACGACGCGCCCTACGCCCTGGTCGCCTTTGCCGCGCTGGGCGCGGCGGCTGCGTTCGGCGCGATCGCGGCGATGTGGAGCCGGCAAGGCGGCCACCTGGCGAGGACGCTGGGATTCTATGGCGCGTTCTTTCTGGGAAACGCGCTCTGCTTTCTTCATACGACCAGGCGCGGCAAGTTCCAGGTCTGGGACGACATCCTCGACGGACTTCGCCTTCGCGGCGACGAACGCGTGCTCGACATGGGCTGCGGACGCGGGGCCGTGCTCACCGCCGTCGCCCGGCGGCTGACGACCGGCCGCGTGACCGGCGTCGATCTCTGGAGCACGCACGATCAATCCGGAAATGCGCGCGACGTGACGCTGCGGAACGCGTCGCTGGAAGGCGTGACGGACCGAATCGACATCGAGACCGGCGACATGCGCGCGCTGCCGTTTCCCGACGCGACCTTCGACGTCGTGGTCTCCAGCCTCGCCATCCACAACATCCCTTCGAACACGGACCGCGCGCAAGCGGTTGCCGAAGCCTGGCGCGTGCTCAAACCAGGGGGACATTTGGCGATTGCCGACATCCGCGCGACCGCACGGTACGTCGAGACGCTGCGCGCGCTGGGCGCGACGGCCATCTCTCGCCGCCGCCTCGGCTGGCGCTTCTGGTACGGCAATCCGGCCGCCGGCACCAGCCTCGTCACGGCGTCGAAACGAGAAGGCACGTAAGCGCGCGACCGCGGATCCTCACGACGCCGCGGGCCGTTCGAGCTTGAACTTCTCGATCCGGTAGCGAATCTGATCGCGATTGAGCCCGAGCAGCGCCGCCGCCTTGGTCTGGTTCCATCCGCTTCGGTCGAGCGCCTGGACGACGAGAGAGCGCTCGAGCTGCTCGAGGTCGACGCCGGTGGGCGGCAGCTCGACGGCTTCGGTGAGACGGGCGCCGGCGCCCGACACGACCGGGAAGTCCGCGGCGATCAACTCGCTCCCGTCCGCCAGCAGCATCGCGCGCTCGACGGCGTTGCGCAGCTCGCGGATGTTCCCCGGCCATCCGTACGTCTGCAGGCGCCGCATCGCATCGCCGTTCACGCCGACGACGCGCTTGCGGAACTCGGTGTTGTACGCATCGACGAAGTGGTTCACCAGCGCGGGAATGTCGTCGGAGCGTGCGCGCAGCGGCGGCAGGACGATCGGCAGCACGTTGAGGCGGTAGTACAGGTCCTCGCGGAAGCGCCCCTTCCTTACCTCATCTTCGAGCAGACGATTGGTCGCGGCGACCACGCGCACGTCGACCTTGATGTCGGCGATGCCGCCGACCCGCTTGAAGGTCTTCTCCTCGAGGAAGCGCAACAGCTTGGACTGCAGCCCCGGCGCCATCTCGCCGATTTCGTCGAGGAACACGGTGCCGCCGTCGGCCGACTCGAGAAGGCCGCGCTTCTGCTGGCGGGCGTCGGTGAAGGCGCCGCGCTCGTGGCCGAAGAGCTCGCTTTCGAGAATCTGCTCGGGGATCGCCGAGCAGGTGATGTTCATGAACGGCCGACCGGCGCGATCGCTCGCGTAGTGCAGCACTTTCGCCGCCAGATCCTTGCCGGTGCCGCTCTCGCCCGTCAGCAGCACGGTCGATGCTGGGCTGGCCGCCACCTTGCGCAGGAGCACCTTCAACTCCGCGATGGCTGTGCTCTGACCCACGATCCGATCGACGCCGTAGGGCTGCGCCTCGTTGGCCCGAAGGGCGCGCACCTCGCGACGCAGGCGTGTCGTCTCGAGCGCTTTCTCCACGAGAAGCGCCATCTCGTCCAGGTTGAACGGCTTGTTCGCGTAGTGATACGCCCCGGCCTTCATCGCCCCGACAGCCATGTCCACACTGGAGTGCGCGGTCAGCATAATCACCAGCGTCTCGGGATCGGCATCCCTGATTTTCCCGAGCACCTCGAGACCGTCGCCGTCCGGCAACTTGTAGTCCAGCAGGACGAGGTCGACGCCTTCGGCGTGCCGCTCGATCGCCGCCGCCGCCGTCCCGGCTTCGACGACCCGATATCCGGCGGCCGACAGGCGTTCGTTCAATGACCAGCGAATCAACGGCTCGTCGTCGACGACGAGCACGGTCGGCGTTGGCATGAGTAACTAGTATATGCGGCGGTCGGCGCGCACTCGACCGACGGAACGACAATCAGCGCGCGGCGATGGCGGCCGCCACGAGATCGGCGAGCTCGTGGATCTCGAACGGTTTGCTGACCACGCGGTAGGCGCCGAGGTCGAGCGCGTCCGCGAGCATGTCGGCGGTGCCGTGTGCCGTCATCATGATCACCGGCGTCGCCGGCGCGCCCGTCCGGATGGCGGCCAGCAGGCCGAGGTCGTTGGAGTCGGGCAGGCGGTAATCGAGGACCACGGCATCCGGCGCTGCCCCCTCGAGGTTCATCGCGCTCCGCGCCGCGGCGGCGTTCGCGGCTTCGCTGACCACGTATCCCTTCGCTTCGAGCGCTTCGCGGAGCGCCCAGCGAATCAGCCACTCGTCGTCCACGACGAGCACGCGGGGACTGTGCGAAGTATTCAGGATCATGGG
>JAYVYV010000378.1:0-3093 GCA_043783985.1 Acidobacteriota bacterium
GCCGCTGTCCACGCGCCTCGAGCGGCGCGATCGCGGCGCCGCGGTGCTGCACGTCCTGCTGCGCCTCGTCACGAAGGAGACCACGGCGCGGCGGCTGGAACTGCCGACCCCGATGCGCGACGTGCGCGCGCTGCGAACGCTCGCGCTCCTGGACCTGGAAGCGCACCCGGCCGAGGCCGCGATCGATCGCGTCACGATCGTCATCGATCCGACGCCCGGGCGCGTGGTGCAGCACACGCTGTACACGCGCGCGCAGCCGACGCCCGAACAGCTCTCGACGCTGGTGGCTCGTCTTGCCGCGCTGATGGGGGCGGACCGCTTCGGCGCCCCCGCCGCCGTCGACGTGCACCGCCCCGGCGCGTTCGCGATGACGCCGTTCGCGACCGAGCACAGCCAGACGGTTGAACGCAGAGCTCACAGAGAACGCAGAGAAGATCTTTCTCGAAGCTCTGCGGACTCTGCGGTCGATCGACCCGGCCCATCAGCCGTCAGCCATCAGCCATTGACGTCTGCTCTCCGCAGATGCCGGCAGCCGGTGCCGGCGCGCGTGGCGGTCGTCGACGGCCGTCCGGCGCGCGTCACGACCGATCGCCGGGGCTACGCCGGCGGCGCCGTCACGCGTTGCGCCGGCCCGTGGCGCACGTCGGGGGACTGGTGGTTGGACGGGGCAGGTGAGGCAGGTAGGTCGGGTAGGTCGCGTAGATCGGATGGGGAAACCGCTGTGTCCTCAATCCACCAGCCCTGCCAGCCCCACGAGGCCGATCGGACCTCGTGGGATCGCGACGAGTGGGATGTCTCGCTCAGCGACGGCGCGGTCTATCGCGTGTTTCTCGACCGCGACACGCATCGCTGGTTCATCGACGCCATCGTGGATTGAGAGGAGCAAACAGATGAGAGGAGCAACGCGATGACGATTGCCGAATTATTGCTGCCCGAAGTCGATCAGGAGATGGCCACGACGCGGCGGGTGCTGGAGCGCGTGGCGGACGGCAAGCTGGGATGGAAGCCGCACGACAAATCCTGGTCGATGGGCGATCTCGCCAGCCACATCGTCAACATGATCAAATGGACCGATGCGACGATGAACACGACGGAGTTCGACATGGCGACGGTGCCGCCCGCGCAGATGAACCCGGCGGCCTCGTCGCGCGCGCAGCTGCTGGAGTGGTTCGACGCGAACGTCGCCGCGGCGCGTCAGGCGATGGCGAAAAGCGACGCCGACTATTTCGCGCCGTGGACGCTGAAGCAGGGTGGCCAGGTCATCTTCACCATGCCGCGCTACACCTGCATCCGCAGTTTTTTCCTGAACCACGTCGTCCACCACCGCGCGCAGCTGAGCGTCTACCTGCGCCTCAACGACATCCCCGTGCCGTCGATGTACGGGCCTTCAGCGGACGAAGGAATGTAAATCTGAATTCTGAAATGTAAATCTGAATTCTGAATTCTGAAATCTGAAATCTTCGAGTCGAGGCCGCGTCCCGATGTACGTCGAACTCCATACGGCCTCGGCCTTCAGTTTTCTGCAGGGTGCGTCGCTGCCCGAGGCGCTCGTCGCCCGCGCGGCGGCGCTCGGCTATCCGGCGATCGCGCTGCTCGATCGCGACGGCGTGTACGGCGCGCCGCGCTTTCACAAAGCCGCGCTTGCGGCCGGGATCCGGCCGATCATCGGCGCGGAGCTCACGCTGGCGAATTCTGAATTCCGAATTCCGAATTCCGAATTCCTGCTGCCCGTCCTCTGCGAAAACGCCGAGGGCTATCGCAACCTCTGTCGTCTGGTGACGCGCATGAAGCTGCGCGCGCCGAAAGGGGAGGGGGCGCTGACCCTCGAGGAGCTGGACGGCTGCACGGCCGGGCTCGTGGCGCTGGCCGGTCGGGCGGCGCTCGACGGCCGGCGGCACGGCGTGGGCGGATTGCTCGATCGCCTTGTCGGTGTCTTCGGCCGCGACGGGGTCTACGTCGAGCTGCAGCGGCATTTGCGCCGCGACGAGGAGCGCGACACCGAGGCGCTCGTCAGCCTGGCGTCGGCGTTCCGCGTGCCGACGCTGGCGACCAACGGCGTCCGCTTCGACACGCCGGCCGCGCGGCCGCTGTTCGACGTCCTCACCTGCATTCACCACCACACCGATCTCGCCACCGCCGGGCGCCGCCTCGCGCCCAACGCCGAGCGGTACCTGAAGCCGCCGGGCGACATGGCGGCGCTATTTTCCGATCACCAGGACGCGGTCGCGCGCACGGGGGAGCTCGCCGACCGCCTGCAGTACACGATGGCGGATCTCGGCTATCGCTTCCCGGACTACCCGGTGCCGCCCGGCGACACGCAGCGCTCGTTCCTGCGCCGCCTCACCGACGTCGGCGCGCGCGAACGCTACCGGCCGTATCACGACAAGGCGCGCGCGCAGATCGCGCGCGAGCTCGATCTCATCGAGAAGCTCCAGCTCGCCGGCTACTTTCTCATCGTCTGGGACATCGTCAATTTCTGCCGGCAGCACGACATCCTGGTACAGGGGCGCGGGTCGGCGGCCAACAGCGCCGTCTGCTACAGCCTCGGGATCACGGCGGTCGATCCGGTGGGAATGGATCTGCTGTTCGAGCGGTTCCTGTCCGAGGAGCGCGGCGAGTGGCCCGACATCGACCTCGACCTGCCGAGCGGCGACCGGCGGGAGCAGGTGATCCAGCATGTCTACGAAAAATACGGACGGCTCGGCGCGGCGATGACCGCCAACGTCATCACCTATCGCGGCCGCAGTGCGGCGCGCGAGGTGGGCAAGGCGCTCGGCGTCGATCCCACGCAGATCGACCGGCTCGCGAAGGTGATGAACAACTTCGAGTTCACCGATCCGGGCGACTCGCTGCCGCAGCAGATGTCGGCGGTCGGCCTCGACCTGAACGCGTCGCGCGTCCGCCTGTTCGCGCAGCTGTGGCACGAGATGCAGGATCTGCCGCGCCATCTCGGGCAGCACTCCGGCGGCATGGTGATCTGTCAGGGACAGCTCGACGCGTGCGTGCCGCTCGAAAACGCGAGCATGCCCGGCCGCGTCGTCGTGCAGTGGGACAAGGACGACTGCGCCGACATGGGCATCGTGAAGGTCGATC